>JAZQWS010000288.1:0-1894 GCA_045632465.1 Eubacteriales bacterium | reverse complement strand
GAAGATATCCTCTGCGTAAAGCATATACTGATTCATACCCATGAGAGCCATCTTGCGCATCATGTATTTCACGGTGTCAAGCTTCAGAACGTTGCATCGGGAAACGTCTGCCATGGCACCGTTGGTTTCAAAAAGCGGCTTCTCCTCGGCACTTGCCTCGGTCTTGCCCGCCTTTTTCCATGCGATCAGCTTTGCAATGCCGCGGAATGCGCGCGCCTTGCCGCCGCCATAGGTAAGGGTGGCTTCCTTGCCGTCAAGAGAAACGCGAAGAATATCCTCCTCGGTCTCGGTCACGGTAACCGTGAGATCCGCACAGCGCGTGCAGAGAGCGGCATCCAGCTCGGGCAGAAGAATGCCAAGTCCCTCGGCGAGAGATTCGCCGCCGATCAGTTTGATTTTCATAGTCGTATTTCCTTTAAATATTTTTTCTTCTATTGTAGCATAGCGCCTTGCCGTTGTCAATAAATACGGCATCAAATTGCTTGAATTTCAATCAGATACGTTGTGTACGGCGGCATATCAAGCGTCAGCGAGAAATCCGAGGCGGTAACGGTTTGCTCGCGCACGCATTCGAGGTTATGTGCTTCATCGAGGAGCAAAAGGCGCACCGCTTGCGGATACTCCTTTTCGGCCGGGGTGTTCCGGATATTCAGGCAAACGGTTTTTGGCTCGATGCCGTCGTCTTGATTGAAATAAGAGATCAGCACGGCGGAATCCTTGCCGTTCGTTGCACCGAGAGAATAAATAAAGTCGCGGCATTCGCTCTCCACGGCTGTGCCGAGGTCAAGGAGCTTGCCGAAGGCGAGGAAGGGATAATAGCCCTTCAGCGGCTCAAGAAGCGGTTGGCTGAAAAGACCGCACCAGCCGCCGGGGCGTGCATCGTAATACATCAGCATATCCAGCTTTTCGGGATGCAGAGCGCACATCATGGATGCCGTGTAGGCCGCGCCCTTCAGACCGATGATGCTCTTGACGGAATGCACGTAATCCTCGCCGCGCCAGCCGCGAACGAAGTTCCATTCGTTGAGATGCGTTTCCACGTCACCGTAGCCGTGCCGCTCTAACAAAACGTTTGCATCGCGCACGTAGTCGATGCATTTTTCAACGTTGCTTTTGTAGCAATGGTAAGAAATAAAGTCCGGGCGAACGCCGCGCCGCTCCATTTCCGAGAAGAAATATTGGCACCAATCCCGATCGGAGGAGATCCAGGCGATCGCAGGGCCGCCGATTTTCAGGTGCGGAAATTTTTTCTGCAGAAGGGGAAGAACGGTGCAGAAAAAGTCGGCAAATTCCTCCGGCGTTCCTTGCCAGCATGGATTGCCCGAGGGGTTATAATTATCCGGCTCGTTCCAGACCTCCCAGTATTCGATGTCCATCTCGAAGCCGCCCCCCCAGCCCTCGGTGTAATGGCGGATGATGTGCTCCGAGATGCGCGCCCATTTTTCGTAATCCTTTGGCGGAAAGGTGCCGTATTTATATCTATGCTCAATGGAGGCGCCGAGGCGGAAATAGGGCTTCGTTCCTGCCTCGAGCATAGTATTCAGAAGCTTGTCCGTCGGGGCGAAGATATAGTTTTTCGGATCGGTTTCGTCCGCATCGAAATCGCGGAAGATGCGATGCACGTCCACCACCCATTCGCCGCCGTAGCTTGAACAAAGGGCGGTATCGTGCAGGCGCCCGTAAGGAATGTGCGCCGCCTTCCAAAGCTCCATGTTGGTAATGCCGCGAAGCCCATGGATGGGGGCGTTATTCACCGCATGGAAAGGCTTTATTTTTCCGTTTTTCTTGGAAAAATCAATTGAGATCGTTGTCATTTTTTCTTAGCGGAGCGCAAAAAGCGCCGTTCCGTTTTCCTCCGAAACAAATTCAATTTTATCGGTTACCGTTTCGGTAA
>JAZQWS010000287.1:0-2135 GCA_045632465.1 Eubacteriales bacterium | reverse complement strand
CTTGACGCCGAGCTTCTTGAGATCCTTTACCAATGTTTCAAACGATGTATTCATGTATTTTTCTCCATTTTTGCAAACTGTTATTTGCATTTATTTGTTTTTTAAACCTCTACGATCGAGATTCCTTTTCCTCTTTTGTATCGCTCTCCGGATTTATCATAAAAAACGGAGAAGCATTTTTTTCCGATCCAAAGATTTTCCACGGCGAAATATTCCCAGTCTCACGGAATATGGGGAGATACGAAAATTCTTCCGTTTTCACTTCGGATACCGAGCAGCCCCGAGAGCACCGTATCGCAGAATACGGAATGGTTATAATCCTTTCCGCGCTCAAAGCCGCCAAGCTCCTTTTTCCAGCCGCCGCTTTTCATGATCTCGCGGCTGGACCAAACACCGCTTGCGGGATGCATCACCTCATCGATCCATGGGAGCTTCTCGCCGCTTTCCGCGGTTCTTTCATGCGACGCGGCATAGGAATGAAGAACGGAATGGAAATCCTCCGCCGTGATAACGTCCTGCTCGTAATTTTCAAGCAGCTTTTTCATAGCCGAAAGCACCTGCGAGGTGGCAAAGGGCCAGATATATCCGTTCCAAAGGCATTCGTGCCGCATGGGATAGAGATAGCGCGGATGGCGGCGCTCCGCCGTGCAAAGTCCAAAGGGGGAAAGAAATCCCTCCTCGCTCTTCAGCTCCGCAAAAGCGCTCTCGCGCCCTGCGGGAGGCAGGCAAAAGCACCACGGAATATAGCCAACCAGCTCTCTTGCATTCTGCGATGGGGGAAGCTTTTCAAAATCGGGCGAAAGATCCGCATTGTGGATCGCCTTATAAAATCCGCCGTCCCAAAGAAGCGTGTTGATTTTTTCCTTCAAAAGCTCATACTTTTCGCGGTAGCGCGCCGCGATCTCTCTCTCCCCTGCCTTCTCGGCAAAGTATGCGATCGCAAAGGCATTGCCCGCCATATAGCAATTGAGCGTTGGGCGGAGGCCGCGCGTCAGATTCAGATCTTCATCCGCGCCGCTGATGCTGAATTCCATCGCATCCTCTCCGTCAACCGACCAGAAAAGGCCGCATTCCGTTTCATGTGCGCGCTCCATGGTTTCATAGTATCGGATCAGCGCCGAAAGATTTTCCGTTCCCATGCGATCGCTGCCGATATGACGGCAATATTCATAGATCGCATAAAGAAGCCAGGAGCCGTAGGAATAGGGATCTCCCTTCTCGTCAAGCCAAAGGGATACGTAATCTCCGATCAGCCGCCTTTCGCATTTGAGCCATTTCGCCTCCGCGATATGATGCCCCGCCGCCGCAACGATGGTGTTGTGCTTGCCCGACCAAGGCACGGGAGGCAAAAACTCGGTGATCACAAGGCCATCCTCGGTGGTTTTGATATGCTTGCGGAAGGTCCACCAACGAAAATAATAGGTTCTCTCGATCACCTTATCGGGAATATCGATATAAGGAATGTTTTCCAAAAGAAATTCCGCCGCCGCATCGTTCGGAATATCCTGCTTATAATACTCCTCGTCGCGCGCGCAAAATTCCTTCACGTATGCTAAAACTTTTTTCTTCATCGCGCCGTTTTCCCCCCGCAATTTCATTTACTTCCATCATATCACAACCGCGCGGTAAAATCAATATAAAAAATAAAATAAAAGAGAAGAACGGCGCGAAAAAATCGCGCCGCTCCTCACAGAAAGCACTTAGCCAAGCTTCTTCAAAAATTCGATGCAGATCTCTGCCTCGGCAAGACCGCTGGGCTGAAGCGTGTCACTCTCCACCACCATGGCGATGCCGTTTTTGCTCGCATATTCAACCACGGCCTGCACGGGCGCTTCGCCCCCGCCGAGCGGAGTTCCCTTACCGCCCATGAAGCCATCCTTCAGATGGATCACGTGGATGCGATCCTTCAGCCTTTCCATCACCGCAATGGGATCGCAGCCCGCATTAAACGCCCAGAAGGTGTCGATCTCAAAATGCACGTTCGTTTTATTCTCGATGATCGAATGGATCGTTGTTCCGCAAGGGAGAAGTCCAAACTCGTGGGAATGGTTATGATAGCCGAGTCGGGTGCCCTCTGCCGCAAGAATCGGCTGAGCAAAATTCATCACGTTGCAAAAATCCTCGATCTTTTCCTT
>JAZQWS010000286.1:0-17450 GCA_045632465.1 Eubacteriales bacterium | reverse complement strand
TAGCATCCACCTGCATATAGTCGCCCGTATCATATTTATGATTGGAATAGGCATCAAAAATCGGGCTGAGGTATATGAGAGAAACGCCAAGCGAGGCAATATAATCCAAACGTTCGGTAATGCCGTACAATGTTCCGCCGTAGAAAACGTTATTTTCAAGATACGCGCCGGGATATTCCGGATATTCAGGAATTCCGTTTTCCCAATTTTCTTCAATTTTTGCGCTCGGTTTGATTGGAACATTGCATGTCCCCTTAGCAAAACGGTCCACGAAAATGTGATAGATAACGCCGCCAAGATATCGCTTGGGAGGCGGATAATCAAAGCAAGATACAGAAATCTGAATCGTGTTTTTAATCGAAGGATCGCGAACAAAAAGAATCCTTTTTCCTTTTCTTATGCCGTAAAATGTCCCGAACGCCGTTGCGATTCGTATGCGAGCAAAATACAATCCTACCTCAAGAAAATCCAGCGAGCCAAAATAAACGTCGTTTTCATTTTCTAAATCTACAAAGGAAAATTCAACATTTTCGATCGTGTCGTTTGCAAAAAACTCAAGTCTTGCTTCTAAAACGGAAGCAAAACGCGGAACATAAAGCCTCATTGCGCGCTTTTCCTCCGATATAAAGGCACATCTTGTACTTTCTTCATTGTTATGAATAAATGCGAGGTCGCCAAAAAAGTTTGAAAGCGTATTTTGATAGATGTGCAGATTCTTCATGACGACCTCCTTGTTTTAGTGTTTGCCGACTTGGCGAAGATGCCAGATTTCATCGGCATATTTTTTTATACTTTGATCAGAGGAAAAAGCACCGGAACCCGCAATATTAGCAAGCGACATTCTGTTCCAGTGGAGAACATCCTTTTTATCCGCCAGCATGCGACGATATGCGTACATATACGAATCAAAATCTGCAAGACACATAAACGGATCCGAAACACCGTATCCACCGATAAAATAATCTGCAATATGACGAAAATCCTGCCCTGCAATGGGAGAATATAAGCGATCAATTGCGCGGCGAAGCATTGGCGAACTATGGTAATAGTCGCGGGCAGAATAGCCGTTTTTCCAAAGCTGTTCGACTTCGACAGTATTTAATCCAAAGATATAAATGTTATCCGGGCCGACCGCCTCTAAAATTTCAACATTTGCGCCGTCCAGAGTTCCGAGCGTTAATGCACCGTTCATCATAAGCTTCATGCAGCCTGTTCCGCTCGCTTCTTTTCCGGCGAGTGAAATTTGCTCGGAAATATCCGCAGAAGGAATCATAATTTCCGCCATGGAAACATTGTATTCCTCCATGAAAACGATTTTTAATTGTTCTCTCGTAATTGGATTTTTCGCAAGCTCTTTAGAAAGGCACCATATGAGTTTAATGATCTTCTTGGCCATAGCATAGCCAGGCGCAGCCTTACAACCGAAAATAAAGGTCTGAGGCTGAAAATCCATATTGGGGTTCTCGATCAATTCGTCATAAAGCGCCAGAATCTTCAAAACGTTCAGAAGCTGCCGTTTATATTCGTGCATGCGCTTGATTTGAATATCAAACACTGATGAAGGATCGATTCTCTGTCCCGCTTTAGCAAATGCATAGTGTGCGAAACGTTCTTTGTTCACTTGCTTGATTTCTGCAAGACGAAGCAAAACGCTTTTATTGGCCTGATATTCATGGAGTTTGGAAAGCTCGGTGGCCTCCTCGCGATATCCGGTTCCAATCAGTTCATCTAAAAACTCACAAAGCAACGGATTTGAAGAATTCAGCCAGCGGCGATGAACAACGCCGTTGGTCACGTTTGTAAATTTCCAAGGCGTCATTTTATAAAAATCATGGAAGATGGTTTTCTTAAGGATATCGCTGTGAAGCTTGGAAACGCCATTGACAGTATGCGAACCGACCACCGAAAGATTCGCCATGCGGATCTGATTATATGCAATGATCGACATGCGGGAAATCCGATCCCAATCTCCGGGATAAAGGTTCCAAAGATCCGCCGTAAATCTTCTGTTAATCTCAGAAACTATGGAGTAAATTCGTGGCAGTTTGATTTTAAAAAGATCCTCGCGCCAGCATTCAAGCGCCTCGGGAAGCACCGTATGGTTGGTATAGGAAACGGTTTTTGTTACGATTCTCCATGCATCAGCCCAGGAATACGAATAGGTATCCATAAGAATTCTCATGAGCTCCGGAATGCAAAGCGCAGGATGCGTATCATTGACATGCAAAGAAATCTTTTCTTCGAATCCGCCGAGAGAACCATGCTCTGCAAAATAATCGCGAATAATACTCTGCAAAGAAGCGGATACAAGAAAATATTGCTGAGACAAACGCAAAAGCTTTCCCTCGTCATAATTATCCGGTGGGTAAAGTTGCTTCGTTATAATCTCCGCCTCCTCGGCGGCAGACATTCGCCGCACGTATGAGCTTTGCGACACCTCGTGATCAGGGATTGCCATATAAGGCGCACGAGCACGCCAAAATCGAATGGTGTTTACCGCACCACTCACAGTTCCCGGAATCATCATATCGAACGGAACGGCTTTCACCTCTTGATAATCAACGTGCGTGATCTTTAGGCCGCCATTTTCCCAGCACTCCTCGATACGGCCGCCGAGGCGAACCGTTATGCTCTTTTCGGGATGAACAACAAACCATGCTCCACCCGAAGGCAACCATTCGTCCGGAAGTTCAACCTGCTCACCATCAACGATTCTTTGCTTAAAAAGACCGTTTTCATAAAGAAGCGAATATCCGTTTGCAGCAAAATCGCAGGCAGACAAAGAATCCATAAAACAAGCCGCCAGGCGACCTAACCCGCCATTTCCAAGTCCCGGATCTGTCTCACAGGCAAATATTTGCTCAAATCCGGAGCCATATTCGTTAAGCAGATTGCAAAGCATATCATATATACCTAAGTTAATCGCATAATTTTTCAGCGAGCGACCAACGAGAAATTCCATGCAAAGATAGCAAACGCGCTTTGCATCGACAGCTTTGATTCTTTTTTTATACTCCGTCCTTGCTTCCTGGATCATGTCTTTCATCGCATACACAACAGCTTGATAGAGCTGATCCGCAGTTGCGCTCTTGGGATCGCAAATGCCACGCGTTGCGAGTTTTTCCGATATTTTTCGATTCAGTGCTTCTTTCGTGATTTTTTTGCGTTTATCGCATGCAGGGAGTGATTCTTTTTTCATTCATTTTTCCTATCGTTTTGCGAGATTATCATACATATTCAGATATTCTCCGGCCGAGCGGCGCCAAGAGAAATCTGATTTTATAGCTCGATCAGCGAGCGCATCAAATGCGTCTCCGCTTCGATACATTTCGATTGCGCTCACCAAAGTTTCAAGCATACGATGTGCATTGAAATCCTCAAACGTAAAGCCGTTTTCAAGCGGATGGATCGAGTCTCTGAGCCCGCCAACAGCACGAACGATCGGTGGTGTTCCGTACGAACAAGCAATCATCTGCGCAAGCCCGCAGGGCTCACTCTTAGAGGGCATCAAGAAAATATCGGCGGCCGCATAGATTTTTTTAGAAAGCGCGCGATCGAAGCGAATTAAAGGCTTGAAATTTTTATAACGATCACCGAAAGTGACGAAGGCCTCTTCGTATGCATCATCTCCTGTTCCAAGGAGAACAAATTGCACGTTTTCTTTCATAATGCTTTCCATAACATGCAAAACGAGATCCACGCCTTTACCTGCTGTGAGGCGAGTTATCATAGCGATCAGCGGTGTATCCTTACTTTGCGGCAAGCCAAGCTCTTTTTGAAGCTCAAGTTTATTATATGCTTTTCCCTCTTTTCTATCCTCAAAACCGTACGCACGATAAATATCCGTTCCATTTTCGGGCGAAAAAACCGCATAATCAATGCCATTCAAAATGCCTATAAATTTATCGGATATCTTCTCTATCATCGGCGAAAGGCCAAAGGAAAAATATTCATAGCATAATTCCCTTGCATAATTTTCGCTGACGGTGGAAACAAAATCCGAAACGGTTAACGCCCCCTTCATGAGATTGATGCATCCGTCCCACTCAACAATTGAATAGTATTTATTATCTAAAGCAAAGATGTCACCTAAAATATAGGGATCGAATTTTCCTTGATATTCAATGTTGTGGATAGTGAAGATCGTTTGAATCCCAGAAAACTCCAAAATATGCGATAGCTCTGTTTTCAAATAAATCACAGAAAGCGCCGTTTGCCAATCGTTGGCATGCAATATATCCGGCACGTTATGTGTAGCACGCAAATACTCAAGAACCGCCAAAGAGAAGAAGGCAAATCGCTCACCATCATCTTTTTCGCCATACAAGTGATCACGATCAAAATAATAATGGTTTTCTACGAAATAATATTTAACGTCTTGCAATTCATAGCAATAAATGGATGCGCCAGTTTTTCTCCAGGAAAGCCAAAAGGTAATATCCGCGACCTTAGTCATATCCTTGCGATACTGCTCTTTGATCGACTTGTAAAACGGCATTATAACCTCGCAGCACATATCCTCGCGTGATGCGGCAATCACAGGTGGAAGCGCCCCCATTACATCACCGAGGCCGCCGCTGGCCGCAAAAGGACTAGCTTCACTTGTTACGTATAAAATTTTCATAGTTATCTCCTTTTATACGCGCCTGCCCTTTTGAATATAAAAGGGCATATTTTCGTTTCCGGAAAGCGTAACGCTATCACTGATATGCACAGCTTTGTCTGTAACCACACAGTTCAAAGATGCGTTTTCTCCAACGTAAGTTCTCTGAAAAAGAACGGAATTTTTAACGACCGCTCCGCGACGCACCACAACACCGCGGGAAAGCACAGAGTTGATCACCGTTCCCTCAATAATGCAATCGTCTGCAATGATAGAATCAGAAACTCTTGCTCCTTTGCGATAAGTCGTTGGCGCAGAATTATGCACTCTCGTAAAGATTAAGGCCTCCTTCTGACCGATCAGTTGCTCTCTAGCCTCCGAATCCTTGGTTAAATATATGGAATGCTTGTAGTAGTCCAAAAAGCTTGAAACGGTTGCAACATAACCGCCATAGCAGTAGCTTTGATAATTTTGCTTTTTATAGCTATCAAAAAACAATTCCGTCAAGCTATTCAGACCATAAGCGTTTGCCTGTTCAATAATTTTTCTGAGCATAGTGGTTCGCATAACGAAGATTCCGAGTGAAAGCTCCGGATTCTTCTCCGTATACACCGAAGAAAGCACAATATCCGTGACTTTTCTGTTCTCGGTGGTAAGCATCATGCGGGGATTTTTTGAGGAATAATCCACATCAATTATCTTCGTTACAAAGGTAACATCTGCTTTTGTGCTCTCATGGAAAGCGATCACATCGTGCAAGTTGATGTTCAGCACCGTGTCTGCATCCATCAAAACAACGAACTCTTCCTTCAATTCATTGATATGATCCTTCATGCTTCGGAGCGCCTCCAGGCGACTCTTATAAAGCTTTGCCGAAGCATCCTTGGCGCTTTGAAAGGGGGAGATCAGGCTGATGCCGCCAGAGCGACGCGCAAGATCCCAATCCTTGCCGCTTCCGATATGCTCAGCAAGCGAACGATAGTTATAATTTGCAATCAAATAAATGTTAGTTACGTTTGCGTTAACAAAATTGGAAAGGCAGAAGTCCACCAAGCGATAACGGCAAGCAAAGGGGATTGCGGCAACGGCGCGATCTGCGGTTAAACGCGAAAGCGTGTTTTGATTTAAGCTGGAAAATATAATTCCGGCAATGCTTATAGCCATGATACCGCCCTCCTTCAAGCCCCGGAAGAAATATCCGCTTTCACAGATGTCCCCTTGGCTATTACCGTTATATCGTTTTTATCTGCGCCGATTTTGCCGACAACGCCCCCATTTTCGACAACGGCATCCGAGTCGATTATAGCGTTATAAACGCGTGCACCGCTGCAAATCCGCACATCCTCCATAATAACGGAGTTATACACCTCGGCACATTCCTCAATAATGACACCACCGGAAAGGATGGAGTTTTCAACTTTTCCATGAACACGGCATCCTTCGGAAATCATGGAATTTTCTACAACAGCATTTGCGCCGATAAACTGAGGCGGACGTGCGGAATTTCTTGAATAGATACGGAAGTTTTTATCCGAAAGACTAATCGGCGGATTTTCGGAAATCAGATCCATATTGGATTCCCAAAGAGATGCAATAGTTCCAACGTCTCTCCAATAGCCATCAAAACGGTAAGCAAAAAGCTTTTCGCCGTTATGTAGCAAATTGGGAATAACGTTTTTTCCAAAATCATTTGATGAGGATTCATCCGCCTCATCGATGCGCAGATAATCGATCAGAGTTTGCGTTTTAAAAATATAGATCCCCATCGAAGCCTGATTGTTTTTCGGCACTTTAGGCTTTTCTTCAAATTCATAGATAGAACCGTCTTCGCGCGTATTGCAAATGCCAAATCGACTTGCCTCTTCGATCGGAACGGTTATCGTGGCAACAGTACAAGCGGCATCATTTTGGATATGCTGACGAAGCATCAAGGAATAATCCATGCGATATATATGATCGCCCGAGAGAATCAAAACGTGTGAGGGGTGATATTGATTGATAAATTCAATGTTTTGATAAATAGCATTCGCAGTTCCCTTATACCAATCCGATCCGTTCTGACCTTGGTAAGGCGGAAGAACCGAAAGGCCGCCTCTGGTTCTATCCAGATCCCAAGGCTCACCATTACCAATATAGTCATTCAATGCGAGCGGTTGATACTGCGTTAAAACGCCGACCGTATCGATACCGGAATTGATACAATTGGATAAGGGAAAATCAATAATGCGATATTTCCCGCCAAATGATACGGCAGGCTTTGCCGTTTTCTTCGTAAGATCATAAAGACGAGAGCCTTGACCGCCCGCGAGGAGCATTGCGATGCATTCTTTTTTCAAATACATATCAAAACACCACCTTGTCTTAATTTTCTCTGTATCGGAATGTTTTAATTTTTGATTCATGTCGAAGAACGATGCCACCAAAAGGCGGAATGCAAAGCAAATAACCGCTTTCGTTGATCGCAACGATCGCAGATTGATCATCATTCTTTTGAGTGCAAAACATTTCTATTGGTTGTTTATCGGCCTCAAGAGAAAAAAACACTTCTTGAGCAGAGCCCGAAAAACTGATCACAACACGCACGCATTCGCCTTTTAACGAGATTCGCTCAAAGGCAACGAGATTTTTTTCTGCCTCATTTGGCAGAAGCCAATGAAAGCCGCCATTTGAAAAATCATCCTCCCATAACGCAGGCGTGGCAAGATAAAAAAGATTCAGCGCGCGAACATAATCTCTCACTTGCGAGTGCTTTTCATGATCCAGCATAAACCATTCGAGCGCATGATCGTAGTCCCATTCTCTAAACTGCGCAAATTCCGTTCCCATAAACATAAGTTTCTTTCCGGGATAGGTCATTTGCAAAAGAAGTGCAGAGCGGAACTGCAAAAACTTGTCCTCATACGTCCCATACATTTTTTCAATCAGCGAAGCTTTTCCATGTACTACCTCGTCATGCGAAATCGGAAGAACGAAGTTCGATTGAAAGGCATACATGAGAGGAAAGGTTAATGCTTTATGATGATGACAGCGAAATACGGGATCGACCGAAAGATAATGATAGAAATCATTCGCCCATCCCATGTTCCATTTCATTGAAAATCCCAGCCCACCCGCAGAAACAGGACGTGTAACACCGTCAAAATCCGTGGATTCCTCTGCAATCATCAGCACATCCGGAAATTCGGAAAGGATTGCCGCATTCATTTTCTTTATAAATGCAATGGCCTCCAAATTTTCGCGGCCACCCGAGACGTTGGGTATCCATTCTCCCGGCGCTCTGTCGTAATCCAGATAAAGCATGGAAGCAACGGCATCCACGCGCAAACCATCAACGTGAAATTCTCTACAATAAAAGCAGGCAGCGGATATCAGGAATGATTGAACCTCTTCTCGTCCAAGATCGAAAAAACGCGTTCCCCATGAAGCGGATTCCATGCGGTCTTTCCCTTGGTATTCGTAAAGCGGAGCGCCGTCAAATTCATAAAGCCCCCAGGCATCTTTTGGAAAATGCGCAGGAACAAAATCAAGAATAACACCGATGCCTGCCTTGTGAAATGCATCAATTAAAAAGCGGAAATCGTCCGGAGTTCCAAAACGCGAGGATGGAGAAAAAAAGGCACAAACCTGATATCCCCAAGATCCGTCGTACGGATACTCCGCGATGGGCAAAAGCTCAACGTGCGTGTAGCCCATATATTTTACATACGGAACCAGCGTCGAAGCGAGCTCACGATAGGAATAATATCTATTATCCTCGTGGCGCAAAAAGCTTCCGAGGTGCACCTCATAAATATTAATCGGTGTCGGAAGATATCTTCCATCTCGCCTAGCAACATGCTTTTTTCGGTATGACATATACATCGCATCCAAAAACTCATAGGAAGAGGAAAAAATAATGCTCGCGCCATCGTCCATACCTTTGGAAAACTGCGCATACGGATCGCCTTTCAAATAAACGCGATCCCCGCGCATGATGCGATATTTATAACAAGCACCTTGCAGAGAAATGTCAGATTCTATCGTGCATTCAAATATCCCGCGCTCCGTTTTCCGAAGCATAAGGATCGGTGAATTCCAGCCGCAAAAATCACCAACAAGCGAAACCGAATCGGCAGATGGTGCCCAAGTTCTGAAGGTGTATGCATATTTCCCGTTTTTTATGGTTTCGTGGCAACCCAAGTACCGATATGCGGTAAAATTTGTGCCTTGATGAAAAAGATACGCGGATATATCATTTTCTTCCCGAATCATGCACACCCCTCCTATCCTATAATTTTATATATTTTTACGTATATATTTTAACATTATGCACGTGGATTGTCAAGTCGTTTGTTAATAAAGCCGGAACGTCGGACTTTGAGAATTACGCAAGCATTTTATCGTATGAATTTCTCATGCTCTTCAAAGACACGCGCATTCGTTGCCTTGACAAAAAACACAAGCAAAGAAAATGCCCCCAAGATATTATTCCCTTTATGGGCAACTTTATCACACAAATCAACACATTCCATATATAAACGATTGGTGCGATGCATCGGCAACTCAAGCGACACAAAAGGAATATAAAGCGAGCGCATATATAAGAATACGGCCGCAAGAAGTAATTTTTAGTTAAAAAGTATAATACGAGCAATGGTGCAAGATAGATGATTCGGAATATTCCGTCAAAGCAAAGATAGGATGCGAGAATATATAAAACAAAAAGAGTGATTACTGATAGAAAATCCAAGACCGCGCTGTCAAAGAGACTGAGATTTCTTTTTTTGAAAACAAATGCACGGCCTAAAAAGCGATTCCTATTTTGATATAAATGACCGGGTAACGAAAGGAAGGCGTTTTTGCACAATAACAAAAGCCTCATACTTTCTATGCACAAAGCGGCAAAAAAGCCCAAGAAGATCAATGCAATGACACCCTTGGCTATCTCAGAAAAAGAAAAATAATTCATGTGAAAAATCTCTCAAAAAGTTTCTTTTTCTCTCGCGTCTCATTATAATAATAGCCGCTGATTTCTCCGCTAATTCGAACATTTCCCTCTTCCTTTGAAAATTCTTCAATTTTCAAAGCTCGACCTTCGACTGTCATTTCTCCCAAGACGGTTGAAATCAGCAAAGAGGACTCATCAAAGCTTTCCACGAATAAAACGCCGCCGGCGACGAGAACAGATCGATCCAGGACACGTACCTCATGCGGCGGATTCTTTTTGCTCTCCTGCTCCATAACGATTCTCCTTTCAAAACAAAAAGCGATGCATATCAATAAAAGATATGCATCGCTTTTTAGCTTTATTCTTCACTTTCAGAAACAATCTCGTACATTCCGATGCTTTCGGACTTCTTCGTTGTTTCACGAATATCCAACACGCGCACCGTTACGGCACGATTGCCGAACATAACCGAAATGAGATCGCCAATCTTCACATCGTAAGATGCCTTGGCACGTTTTCCGTTTACTTCAATCCTTTCAGCATCGCAAGCCTCATTCGCAACTGTGCGGCGTTTGATTAAACGCGAAACCTTCAGGTACTTATCTAAGCGCATAAAATCAGCCTTCGATAGCGTCCTTCAGCGCCTTAGAAGCGGAAAATGCGGGCTTCTTACCTGCGGCAATCGTGATTGCCTCGCCGGTCTTGGGATTGCGGCCTTCTCTCTCTGCGGTCTCCTTAACCTCAAAGGTTCCGAAGCCCATCAGCTGCACCTTGTCGCCGGCCTTCATAGCCTCAACGATAGCATCCAAAGCGGCGTTAACCACAAGCTCAACGTCCTTTTTCTTTATTTCTGTTTTTGCAGCAACAACATTGATAAGATCTGCTTTGCTCATATTAAAACATCCTTTCAAAAATAGTTTTATGCTATAATATTAACATTATTTTACGAGAAATGCAAGTGTTATTCATAAATTTAAGTGTTTTTTTTGTAAAAACTCGTCAATTTTTATAATTTCAAGCGACGCTTTTTGTCGGATTTGTCATTCTCTTTAGCTTTTCCATCCTAAGAACTCCAAAAAGATAAGAAAACATGAGATAAAACAAACCAAAAAGCAAAAGTATAAAGAAATTCAGCACCCGAAAATCGAAATTTCGCTCAAAGATATGTGACAACATCACCACACAAAAAACGGACAAAGCCGAATTCAAAAATGGGCGCAGATACGATTTAATCAACGCGGACGAAACACCACATAAATTACAGCACAGGCAAGAAAACAGCATGGACACCGCATATCCGACCACCGTTCCTATCGGAGCGCCCGCAATGCCAAAATTCGGATTTGAAATTAAAACATAGCTGATCGGAATCTTAACAAAAACACCAATCAGCATAGAAATCATCTGCAAACCCGCATGCCCCGACGCCTCAAGAATCGTATTAAATATAAAAAGTGCCGAAAGGAAAAGAACACCGATTGAAAGCAATCGCAAAAGCGGCATCGCCGCCATTGCACTTGAAGGCTTAAATAACATCGATAAAAGATTTTGCGGAAAGAAAAAGAAAATGAATGCTAAGGGAACGGAAATAAAAGCACTCAGTTCGCATCCTATACCAAGTACGGATTCAAATGCTACATTCTTTTTTTCAGCTCTGATAGATGATAGATGCGGCAAAAGTACTACCGAGATCGGAGCAAGAAGCGCAGAAGCAACCTGAAACATCGGAACGGCGAGCGTTGTATAATTTCCATAAATTGCGGTTGCCTCCTCTGCGCTGATACCGCCAAACTCCAGCCTTTTTATAATCATTGATAAGTCCACCAAGGAGGAGATTCCTGTAGCAATACTACCGAGCGTTATCGGCACGGCAATGCGTAGGATTTTTTCTCGTACTTTATGTGATTCATTTCTAAAATCCACAAACTGCTTGGATATTTCATTTGTTTTTCTTATTTTTATGTTAATCCTCAAGTATATTGAACTCGTTAAAGTTCCGATTACAATCCCGAGGACGGACAATGCACAAACCCAAGCAAGTGATAAGGATAAAGCTTTTCCAAGAAAAATAAACAAAAGTCCAAGGATTAGCTTTGAAACGGCTTCTATCAAAGAGGCAATCGCTGTCGCAGAAAAATCCCCGATCGCCACTAAATATCCACGATATACGCCGCCAAGCGAAACGAGCAACAGACATGGAGAGATCAGCAATATAGACGGCGCGGCATTTGGGCTTCCAATCCAGCGCGCAATCGGATGAGCGAGAACGAACAGAAGAACAAATAGCACCAACCCGATTTTCAGAAAAAAACGAGAAGCGATGCAAAAGATTTTCTGTCGCTCGCGTTCATCTCTCGCAGAGCACCCGCTGATTAATATCGTGATAGCTTTTGGAACACCGGCAGATCCCAGCAAATACAACAATGAATAAATGGTATACGCGGCGTTAAAATATCCCATACCTTCATCCGAAAGCGCGTGCGACATTGGTATCTTATACAAAAGTCCTATAAGTTTTACGAAAATAGCCGTTAACGCAAGCCAAGCCGTGTTACCAAGAATATTATTTCCATTCCCCGCTTCCTTAACCATACAAAAATCCTTTCTAAAAAAAGAGCCTGCTTCATGATATGAGCAGGCTCTTTCAAATATGTGACAGGATTTACGTCTATAATTATAATGTAGAAAATCTTATTTTTTTTCCAAAAAACTCAAGGATACAATTTCTGTAAGACACTTTTCCCGCATCTTCATCCCCTTCGCGTTTTTTCTCTGCGTTTCGCAAAAATTCGTATGGGTACTTAGGCCGGAAAATACGTTCGATTCGGTAACCGCCTTTATCCTCATCGCCTCGGCGCACGAGCTTTGTTACCGCACCCGCGCCAACAGCGAAAATAGATTGCGTTTCTTCCATCATAAAAATGTTATATAGCCCCTCGTGTCCCTCAACGGAAAAGCCAACATTTTCAAGATTGCCGACCGTGTTCTTCTGGCGATACATATAGTACGGCTTATACCCGGAAAATTTCGTTTTCAACTGTGAATAGAAAATACTTTTAACTGCATCACCACCGGTTAACGAGTAAACATCTGCATTTTTCTTCAAAACGTCAGCCGCCTTCTTAACACAGAATGTGTGCACCGTTATATTCGTGGGTGCAAGATCTATAATCTTATCCATTGTTTCCGAGAAATTTTTAAAATCATCGCCGGGAAGCCCCGCAATCAGATCAACGTTTATATCGCGAATTCCGCTTTGCTTTGCAATTTCAAAGGCGCGATAAAAATCTTCAACCGTATGCTTGCGTCCGATTTCTTTCAGAATATCGTCATTCAAGGTTTGCGGGTTGACACTGATACGCGTTACACCGTATTCCTTGGCCACGGCAAGTTTTTCTGCAGTAATCGTGTCCGGGCGTCCCGCCTCTAATGTAAACTCCATTAAAGAAGACACATCCGTGTTTTTTTGTATACGAGACAAAAGAATGCGGAGCTGCTGCGGAGACAAAATCGTTGGCGTTCCACCACCGATATACACGGTTAAAACCTGCATATCAAGCTCTTTAATTACAGAAAACGTTTGATCTATATCCTCGCAAATTGCTTCAAGATACGAATCGATCAAGGAAAGAAGCTTTGCATTTGTGTATGAAACAAAGCTGCAATAAGAGCATCTGGAGGGACAAAACGGAATTGAAATATACACAGAGCATGAATTCTGAGGAATTTTTTTCAGAAGCTTGTTTTCAAGCGAAGCTACATTTACCGCTAAGGCCGCCTTCTGTGGCGCAAGAAAATATTCGTCACGAAGTATACGTTTGGAACGGTTAATTCCCTTTCCGTCTGCCAAAAGCGCACCTGCCATCTTTGCAGGGCGAATACCGGTTAAAATTCCCCACGGAGGAATGTGGCCCAGAAGCTCCTTGCCTGCCGCAAAAATCGCGCGGCCAACCGCCAAAGATGCATGCGTAGAAATCGTTATTTCCTCTTTGCCAGAAACCGTTTCGGTCGCTTCGCAACATTTATCATTGAGCTGAATACGTACGTACGAAGTATAATCTCCGTTGCTATCCGAATAAACGCTTACCCATGCCTCGGGAACACCTTCCTTCTTTCCTTCGTTCTCGCCAAAGGTCGATCCGGGGAAAAATGCCATCAACAGTGTTTGAACGTAATATTTATTAATTTCGCCATCAAGATGCAGGATCATGGATATCTCCTAATGCTTATTTTTTTCTGAGAACCGAGGAATGCATCACAATCGTAACCGGGCCATCGGTTTGCATCTCTGTTCGCATACCTGCGCCGAATTTGCCGGTTGCCACCTTTTTTACGCGCCCCGCCATAAAATTGACGAACATATCATAAAGCATCTTTGCTTTTTCCGGCGCGGCCGCTCCGAGATAACTCGGGCGATTGCCATGCGAATAATCTGCAGCAAGGGTGAAATTGGAAACAACCATGATTTCCCCGTCAATATCCTGAACCGAGCGATTCATCTTTTTGGCATCATCCTCAAAAATGCGGAGCTTGGCAATCTTCTCAGCCAAAACCTGCACATCTTCGGCAGTGTCCTCTTGTTCAACACCCAAAAGGATATAAAGACCTGCTCCGACTTCACCGGAAAATTCACCGTCTGCATAAACAGTTGCATTATAAATTCTTTGCAAAACCGCCGTCATTTCTCGAATCCTTTCTTAATTTGAAAATCCGCGCGTAACGGAAACAACGCAAGGAAGCTGGCGAAGCTTGGAAACGATCGAATCGTAATGCGAGGTGTTTTTACAACCAACCGTCAGATTAACGATCATAAGATCGGCATTCTTGCTCTTCTGTGTATTGATCTGCATGATAGAAACCTTCATTTCTGCCAAAGCCATGGAAATCGTTGCAATAACGCCAATACCATCCTCAAGCTCCAACTGAAGAGCCGCCTCATATACCATGCTAAGATCCGAAGCATCCGCACGCTCCCATTCTGCATTCACCCAGCGCGATTGGCTATCGGGATCTTTTTGTCCGTTAACTGCGTTCGGGCAATCGGATTTATGCAAGGAAACACCAAAGCCGCGCGTAATAAATCCAATAATTTTATCTCCGGGCAATGGGTTGCAACACTTGGCGAACTTAATCTGACAACCGCGCTCACCATCAACGATAACACCGCCATTGGAGCGAATACGTGTATTGGACTTGATTTTTATGTTCTTGATCTCGTCCTCCGCCGTAGGTGCGGGTGCGGGGGCATTCTGCGCCGCAATTTTATCCACCTCTTCCTTAATGCGAGGAAGGAATCGCTGAAGCAAGATACCACCAAAGCCCAGCGTATTATAGAAATCATCCGCATCCTGGATGCCGATTCGTTTTGCAACGCCAACGATAATTTCATCAATCTCGTCGTCTGTTATAAATTTATTTAAGCGACGAATTTCACGCTCCACCTCTGTGCGTCCGAGAACGATGTTTTCGGAGCGTTGTTCTTTTTTGAACCACTGGCGGATTTTTGTTCGTGCCTGACCGGTTTTTACGATTTTAAGCCAATCTCGACTCGGCCCCTTTGAGCTTGAGGAGGTGAGAATTTCAATAATCTCTCCATTGTTCGGAACTCTGTCAATCGGAACGATCACGCCATTAATTTTTGCACCGACCATTTTATTACCCACAGCGGAATGAATCGCATACGCAAAGTCAATGACCGTTGCTCCGAGAGGCAATGAAATAACATCACCCTTAGGTGTAAAGACAAAGGTTTCATCATGGAAAATATCGGTTTTAAAGGAGCGCATGAATTCATCAGGATCGCGCGTGTTCTCATCCGATTCAAGAAGCTGAGCAATCCAACGAAGCTTTTCGTCAATTTCTGCACCGCTTTTTTCGCCGGATTTATATTTCCAATGCGCAGCCAAACCATATTCCGCCTCGTGATGCATCTCCTCTGTTCGGATCTGGACCTCAAACGGAACCGCACCATGTCCCATTACCGTTGTGTGAAGCGAACGATAAAGATTGGGTTTGGGCGTTGAAATATAATCCTTAAAACGTCCGGGAACAGATTTAAACAGTTCATGCACAAGACCGAGTGCAGTATAACATTCAAGCTCCGTACGCACGATGATACGAACCGCATAAAAATCGTATATTTCATCAAATGCGCGATTCAACGCATACACCTTGCGATATAAGCTATAAACCGATTTAATTCGACTCTCAAGAGAAAAAGAAATCTGATTTTCGCGAAGC
This sequence comes from Eubacteriales bacterium, assembly GCA_045632465.1. Taxonomy (GTDB): domain Bacteria; phylum Bacillota; class Clostridia; order Oscillospirales; family CAG-272; genus UBA1740. The sequence continues at coordinate 1,680 of JAZQWS010000286.1, read as the reverse complement.
TTATCCGTCAAAATTCCTTCCGCTTCATCTAAGAAACTTCTGCTTTGTCCATACTTTCGGTCGATGGAATCTTGAATTTCATCGTAACCGATGCGGTCCAGATAATAAAGACTGATATTCTCAAGCTCCTGCTTTATCTTTTGCATACCGAGACGGTGCGCAAGCGGAGCATAAATATACATCGTTTCCAACGCAATTGCTCTTTGACGATCCTCTTTTTTTGCAGAAAGCGTGCGCATATTATGCAAGCGATCGCAAAGCTTAATAAAGATAACGCGAATATCCTTATTCATCGCAAGGAGCATTTTTCGGATATTTTCGATATGCGCTTCTTCCTTATCCGCAACCTGCACTTGAATAATCTTCGTCAAGCCGTCAACGAGCATAGATACCTCGTCTCCGAACATTTTTGCAATTGTTTCAAGGTTCGTTCGATCGGCACAATCCTCTACGGTATCATGCAAGAGTGCTGCGCATATTGAATCCGTATCAAGCCCTAGCTCTGCAACGATTGTTGCAACCGCTACAGGGTGGCTGATATACGGCTCACCGCTTTGGCGCATCTGCCCCTCGTGCAGGTTATTTGCATATAAGAAAGCGCTTCTGATTTTTTCAAGATTATAAGTTTTGTCGCTGCTCTCAAGCACAGTGAGCAACGGTTGCATTTCAGTATACATAATCTAAGCCTTATTTATTTTTGTTAGTTTTTTTGCTGAGCACGCAATCTTCGCAACAAGGTGGATTTTTCCAAATCTGTTTTTCCGGAGCTATAATGAAGATGGAAGGTGTAGACTTCATCCTCGTGCTCCGCTATACCGACCACATTCAACTCGATCAGCACCTTGATGATGATTTTCAATTTAATATATCCGATTTTTCTATGCTCAGAGGCAAGCGATACCTTGGCACAAATTTCGCGATGGCTCAGGGTATCCACGCCAAGTCTTGAGGAAGCTAAAATCAAGCGATATACAGCCGCAAAATCATTTCTATCCGGCAGGATGTTCTCATCCGCCGTAAAAGACTCCCCTGCCCAAATGCGAGAAAATTTCAGGCGCTCAACATCGTTTTTCTCATTCTGCTTTTCTGATGAACGAATGTCTTTTCCGATCAACTGCACGGATCGGCGTCCCATCCATTCGTTTACATCGAGATTGAATACAACATCTACGCTATCGCCAATGAAAATTCCAAGCGTTTTTGGAGAGGCCGAGAAAAACATCGCAGTTATATCTCGTCCATCCTTAGTAAGTGTCAATCGCGTGTGTTTTCCGTCGCTTACGGGAACAATGTCCGAAACGGTAACGCCGTACATTGCAAAGGTGGGGATAGGGTTACCAACGCCATACGGCTCAAGAACACGCAGAGATTCGGCGAGCGCCATATTCACATCCTCAAAACGAACCTCAAGATCCGCCTCCACGGTGGGAACCATATCCTCGGCAGACAGATTTTCGCGCGCGTATTCGTTGATCTTTTCTCTGAAGAGAGGAAGATTTTCACGGGTTACCGAAAGACCTGCCGCCAATTCATGGCCACCAAATTTCACAAGAAGATCACTGCAATAACAAAGCGCATCCACGAGATTCATTCCCTTGATGCTTCGTCCCGATCCTTTTCCGATATCCACTCCGCCTTCCGTTTTTTCTCCCCCCTCGAAAGAAACGAGAATGGAGGGGC
>JAZQWS010000285.1:0-10704 GCA_045632465.1 Eubacteriales bacterium | reverse complement strand
CACTCCTCGAGGATTGCGGTTATATGTCCCGCGCAACCGTTGTTCTTGATCCTATCTTCAAGAAGGTTGGTCTTTCGGGAAAATCCGTGATCCCCTTCGTGATCGGAACGGGTTGTGCGATCCCCGGCGTTATGGCCAGCCGCACCATTCGTGACGAGCGCGAGCGCAGAGCCACCGCGCTTCTCGCCCCCTTCATGCCCTGTGGCGCAAAGCTCCCGGTTATCTCCCTGTTTGCGGGCGCATTCTTCACCGATTCGCCATGGCTTGGCGCATTGATGTATTTCATCGGTATCGTGCTGATCTTCCTCTGCGCCCTTTTGATCAACGCCGTGACCGGTTATAAAAAGAGGTCTTATTTCATCATGGAGCTTCCCGAATATAAGCTCCCCTCTGTTCCCAAAGCGGCACTGTCCATGTGTCAGCGCGGCTGGGCGTACATCGTCAAGGCGGGAACGATCATTCTCGTTTGTAACTTTATCGTTCACGTGATGCAGACCTTTAACTGGCGATTTGAGGTTGTTTCCGAGGAAATGGCGCACACCTCCATCCTCGCAACGATCGCATCGCCCTTCGCTTACATCGTTGCTCCCATCATCGGCGTTGTTGCTTGGCAGCTTGCCGCCGCAACGGTAACCGGCTTTATCGCCAAGGAAAACGTTGTTGCAACGCTCGCGGTTTGCTTCGGCATCTCGAATCTCTTCGATCTTGATGAGCTTGTTATGATCGAAGGCAATGCAAACGTCGTGGCATCCACCTTCGGTATCACGAGCGTTGCCGCCCTCGCCTTCCTTTTGTTTAATCTTTTCTCTCCTCCTTGCTTTGCCGCCATCGGCGCAATGAATGCGGAGCTGAAAAGTAAAAAGTGGCTCTTTGCAGGCATCGGTATGCAGCTCGGCGTTGGTTACACGCTCGGATTCCTTGTGTATTTCTTTGGAACGCTCTTCAGCGGCGCACATTTCGGTAAGGCATGGATGCCCATCCTCGGCTGGGGCATCGTTCTTGCGCTCGCTGTGCTCGTGGTGCTTCTTATCCTTAGCAGAAAGCGCGAGGATGCAAAAAACGCATCCAAGCCCCGTGAGGTAGCAAGGGTATGACGTTTCTTGATTATTTGCCGATCCTTATCATCGCCCTGATCGTCGGTCTTGCCGCTTTCTATCTTTATAAGCAGAAAAAGAAGGGAAAAACTTGCATTGGTTGCCCCTATTGCGACGTGTGCCAATCCCGTGGCTCCAAAAGCAGTTGCGCCCCAAGTTCTACAGAAAAAGACAACAAAAGTTAACAAAACAAAAACGGTTGGAGAAAATCCAACCGTTTTTTGCATGCGTGCTTATTTTTTTATTGCGTTGATTTCTTCCTTGCTCATGAAATTCAAGGAAGGAATAGCACTCTTGATTTTTTGCCAAGTGGTGTAGCCATAAAATGAGCTTAGAATCTTCTCTTTGTTTTTCGGCGCAATGGTTTCGCGCTCTATTTGCTCCTTCAATGCCTCCGATGTCAGATCGTTCAGATATCCGCAATCTGCATCCGCAATATAGAATGCATATACTTGTTTCTTCGTTGCATTCAACGCGCCCTGAATGTGACGAACCATTTGATTCCGATATTCGTTGTCCGCCTTCAGGTGCGTGGTTTTCGTGGTAATGTGCGGCTCTGTCCATTTTCCTTCGCAAACGATCACGTAGTCGTCGCCTTCAATATAAATATCGGGATTGGTTGCCCCCTCAAAAATATACCATGCCTTAGGAAGCGGCAGATCGTTGTACTTTGCTTTTAAAAGGCGCTTGGCTTCTTCTCGCGTTTCTTCTTTTTCGGCGGCAGAATTCAATCCAAAAAGCTTTTTTCTCTTTGCATTTATATGCGCTGTTTCGGTATGTTCTTTCGATGCCATATAATCAATGAGTGCATCCAAATGCTCTTTGGGAGGATTGAGTTTCTTTTCTTTATCACCGTAGAAAAATGCATTTTCGCTCCGGGGGAAGGGGAGAGCCGGGATGTTTTCAATCGTGGCAATAAAGCTTTTGAAATTTTCCGCGTTGTTTTTTATTGATTCGACAAGCGGTGTGATTCTGTATTTCGAGCTATCATATTTTCCCATATGTTTTTTCCTCTGAATTTAACCGTTATTCCTGCAAACCGCTTTGTAGGCGCAATGCTCGCAGGGAGATGCATTTTTCTTTTTTCTCGGAATGGCTTCGATGTCGCCCATTTTCATGCGGTTGGCGATATTCTCCACAACGCCGGTGAGCGAATCCATCATCTGATCCCATTGCTCGGCGGAATAGAGATTTTTCTTTGAGGCTGCGCTAACGCTTCCGTCCTTGTTGTATTTCACGGGGATGAAATCGGGATGCATGCCCGCGATGGAAACGGGATCGTCGAGAAGCATGCCGTCGCGGCTGTCTGCCATGGAGATCTTCCGATCCTCAGGGGGCGGAGAGGGCTGGTTTTTATCCTCGGTGAGCGCATTCATATAGAGCGCGCCTGCGGGGATGATGCGGCCGTTTTCGGGAATTCCCAAGGCGTGTTTAATGGCCGATCCGGGATTTTCGGTCAGCGAGCGGAGATAGAGGAACATCTGTATGTTTTCGCCCTTTTCAAGATCGCTCGGTGAGAAGGTCTTCTTTCCGGTTTTGTAGTCCACAACGCGCAGATAAACGTCATCGCCTGCCTTCATGGCATCCACGCGGTCGATCGTTCCGTAGATATAAACGGCCTCGCCGTCTGCGGTGTGAAGCGTTGGCGGCTTCGGTCCGTCCTCTCCGCCGATCTTCAACTCGAAGAAAACGGGGGAGAATCCGCCCTCGCGCGAGAATTCACGGCAAAGGCTTTCGCTCATGATCTCGGCCGCCTTGGTCAGCCTTCCGATCTGCAGAGCCTCGCGCTTGGCGCGTGTGCCGCCGCAGCTGAGCAATCTCTCGCTTTCCGATGCCGCAATGGCACGAACGCGCGCCTTTCTCTCCTCGTCTGTCAGATCCGCGTGTGAGATGCCCTCGTTTTTGATATCCGAAAGGAATCTTTCGAGAATGGCGTGCAAAAACGTTCCGATGTTGAGATTGTCGAGTCTGGCGCGGCGCTCCTCCGTCAGGCGGAGCGTATAAGTGCAGAAGTGCTTGAATGGGCAGGAAACGTAGCTATCGAGGCGGCTTTGCGTCAGCGCCATTGCGCCCTTGTAGAGCATCGCGGCCGTTCCGCTTTTCAGGCGCAGGGTGTCGTTGGCAAGGCGGCGCTCCATCACGTCAAGCGTTGCCGTATGCCCCGTGCGCCGAAGAGCCTCGGTCAGCACGTTGCGCTCCTCGTCGGTCATATGGTCATAGCGCTCCAGCGCCGCCGAGGGAGTATAGAAGCGGCGCTCTGCGGGCAAAAGCTGAATATCCGTTGCCGTGAGCCGCTTTTCGCTCATTTCGGAAAGGCGCGCGATCACATCGGCCGGCGGCGTGATTCCGTAAGAGCTGTTTTTTTCGGTGTAGAGCAGGGAAACGCTCTCGCTTCCCATGGCAAAGGCGCGCGAAAAGCTGTAAAGCTCGCGGGCGCTCTGCAGTTCCATCGAGCCCTCTGCACGGAAGCCGAGTGCGCGCAGGCATTCCTTGTCGCTCAAGGTCAGCGCGCCGCTCTCGGAGGGATTCATCGGGAATTCTCCCGCGTTCACGCCGCAGAGATATACGTGGCGTATGTCGGCCGGGCGCAAAAGATCCGCCGTGCCCGCGCAAACGCAATCGAAGAGCGCAGGAATATGCCCCATGTCCACGGAGCGGAAAACAATGCCGATCAGCGAGCGGAAAACCTTTTCGTCCGCCTTGAAATCGCCCATAACCTCCACGAGCTTATCGAGCGCTTTGCAGATGATGCCGAAGAGCCGCTCGTTTTCCTCGGCGGTTTCGGTTTCGCCAAAGCCGCGAAGCGCATCCGCGCGCTCGGAAAGTCGCTCCTCCATGGAGATGGAGAGCAGAAGCTGCATCAGCACGCCTGCGTGCTCACGAACGGTCTTTGCTTGGCGCGTGTCCTCTGCAAAAATAAGCAAGGGGCGCATCAGCGTTTCGCGCGTTGCGTTGAGACGCTTGAGGCTTTCTGCGGTCTGCTCGGTGGCTTGCGCACCGTAGCCGAGCGGATTCATGTTCCAAAGGGAATCCGAAGAAAATCCTTTTCCCTCGATCTGCCAGAGCTCGCAGTAAAGCTCCAGCTCGCAAATGTCTGAGCGCGAAAGCCCGCTCAGCCCGCATTTTGCGTATGCCAGTGTATCGCTTCTGCGGAATCCGCCGCTCACCGCCGCATATGCGCAGTCGATCAGCTTGATCGCCTCAAAGGAGGAAACGTCGCGCCTCGTGTGAAGCGTGGAAGGGATGTTCGCTTTTCTGAGAGCAACGTCGATCATGCCCTCGGCAGAGGATGCCTTGGAGTAAACGATGGCGAAATCGCGGTAGCGGCATCCCTCCTCTTGCACGCGGCGAAGGATGTCCTGTGCAATAAAGCTCGCCATGTCATAAGGTGTCGGGCATTTGTATATCTTTATGGAATTTGTATTGTTTTGTAAACAATCATTGTCGATTTTTGTATTTGCCTTCCACAAAAGCGGGTGCGCGGATTGCAAAAGCGGATCGATCGAGGCGCTTCCATCGATCTTTTTGATATGCACGGGGCAATCCATGCGATGGCAAAGCTCCGTCAGCTTTTTGCGCACGTCCAGCGGCTCTGTGTATTCAAATCCGCTCTCATTGTTTTTCGGAATTCTCAGCGTCAGCGTCACGTTCGTGATGCGGAGCAGAGCATCGAGCACGCGGTATTGCATCTCCGTGAAGGAGGTAAATCCGTCGATAAAGATCTCCGTATCCGCGAAAATTTCGGGATGGAGCGCAAGTGTGTCTGCCAGCGCAAGCACGTCCTCGCCGCTGTCCTTGTATTTCTCGCCGTGCAGGATCTGAAAAAGCGAAAGGATCTTGGAAAGGTCGGAAAGCTTTTCGGATAAGCGCGGATGTCCCTCGCTCGTTGCCGTTGCCGCCTCCGAAAGCAGGGGCGCATCCATGCAGAGCGCGCGAAGCTCGCTGTAAGCCGAAAGCGCGCGCTCCACCGTTCCTTCGTTCACGTGTCTGTATTGGAAGCTGAGCATGGGCGAAAGCTCGGTCAGCGTGCGCCACATGTAAAGCGATTTCACGGTATTGTCGGAATACACCGAGGAAAGCCCGCCGATCTCTCGAAAAACACGGTTCGGAAGTCTTGTGAAATTTGTAACCTCAAAGGTCAGCGGCGCGTCTTGTGGCAATCTCTCCGCGTATTCGCTTTCCGCCGTCACCGTCTGTTGCTCGGGAACGAGAAGCAGGGAAGGGCGCTTTTCGCGCATGCGCGCTTCGATGCGCGCCCGCAATTCGCCGCTTACGTCGGCGTAAAAGCCACCTTGTATGATCGTCAGCATTCTCCTTCTCCCTTCGCAAATTTTTCTGCCAGCGCATAGCCCTCCTTGCGTGAGGAAAGGATCACCTTTTCGCCGCCGCCCTCAAGCTTCTCGCGCAGATAGTGTACGTAAACGTTCAGTTGGCTGTCCGTTCCCTCCGCGCCCCAAACGGCGGCGCGCAGATCCTCGCGGCGGATGAAAGCGCCCTTCGCTTCCCAAAGTGCGGAAAGCAGGGAATATTCCACCTCGGTGAGGCGGATCTTTTTGTCGTAAAAGCGGATGGCGCGCTCTTTGGGAAGCAAAAGAAGCGCGGGCGGCGCCTTCTTTGTGCTCAGCTTTGTCTTGGCGGCGCCGATCGGAAGCGGAAGAAAAAGACATTTTTCGGCAGGGATTTCATCGTTTTCCCCGTCTGTGATATAAAGCACCGCATCTCCCTCGGGGCGCGGATCTCCGAGGCGGCAATCATAGATCAGGGCATCCGCGAAACCGTCTGTCTTGTCCGATACGTCAATGCTGTCAAAGCTGTCGCAAAGCTCCCATCTCAGCTTTTGCCCGAGATAGACGTCGCGCGTAACGATTTTGAGAAACCCCTTCATTCTTTCACTCCAATCTAATTTATTAGAATTTTACACTTCGATTATACAAAAAAGCTTGCGGTTTGTCAACACTTTTTCTTTTTCTATAGCAATCATTTGTTTTATAGGGCAATTTATGCAAACTTAGAGTCAATTTTTGCAATTGTTCGCCGCGACCGATTATAGTATAATGTTAAGTGATAAAAACAAAGGAGACTTGTTATGAACAAGATGATTGATGAACTCTATTCCATCGGCTTGATTCCCGTAATCAAGATTGAAAATGCCGATGATGCCATTCCGCTTGCAAAGGCTTTGATTGACGGTGGACTTCCCGCCGCTGAGATCACCTTCCGTACCTCTTGTGCGGCTGAGGCGATCAAGAAGATCACCGAAGCATATCCCGAGATGCTTGTAGGTGCAGGCACCGTGCTTACCACCGAGCAGGTGGATGCCGCAATTGCCGCAGGCTCCAAGTTCCTCGTTTCCCCCGGTCTGAACCCCAAGGTAACGGCTTACTGTCTCTCCAAGGGCGTTCCCATGCTCCCCGGTTGCTCCAATCCCTCTGACGTTGAGGCGGCTCTTGAGCTTGGTCTTTCCACCGTTAAGTTCTTCCCCGCAGAGGCTGCAGGCGGCCTGAAGATGCTGAAGGCAATGTCCGCGCCCTACGGTCAGCTGAAGTTCATGCCCACCGGCGGTATCAGCGCAGATAACCTTCTCGAGTACCTCAAGTTCAACAAGATCGTTGCTTGCGGCGGCTCCTTCATGGTAAAGGACGAGCTCGTTAAGGAGAAGAAGTGGGACGAGATCACCGCGCTCACTAAGAATGCAGTTAAGACCATGCTTGGTCTTGAGTTCCTTCATATGGGTATCAACAACGAGAACGCTGAGGAAGCAACCAAGGCGGCAAAGCTCTTCGAGATGATGTTCGGCCTTCCCGTGAAGGATGGAAGCAAGTCTCTCTTTGCAGGCGATGCGTTCGAGTTCATGAAGATGAAGGGCCCGGGCAAGTGCGGCCACATTGCTATCCGCACCAACTTCGTAGATCGTGCAATGGCATACTTCAAGAGAATGGGACTTGCATTTGACGAGTCTACCATTACCTATGATGAGAAGACCGGCAAGCCGAAGTTCGTTTACTTCAAGGACGAGATCGCAGGCTTTGCAATTCACCTTCTTCAGAAGTAATTTCTAAAAGAAAATATAACCGAAAGCAGGGCGGGGATGCCAATGAAAAGCATCCCCGCCCTGTTCTTTGGATAAAAAAAGGCAAAGCGGCGAAAAACGGCAAAAAACTGTTGATTTTTCAAATTATATATGTTAAAATATATAAAAGCAACAAAATTTTGAAGGGAAGGTGTTCCATGCGCACCGATTTTTTACATAAAACCGCAGATGCGGCCGCTATGGCGGAAGAAATGATTCGGCCGCAAGGCGCAATGGCGATCAAGGTTGCGGCAACGGATGCGAGCTATCTTGACGGAACGTATTCAAAAGCCTTTGTCAGTGAAATGGCAATTCAGCTCACCGATGAGATCGAAAGATGCCTGCTCGTTGCCGGGCTTGGAAGAAGCGATATCGCCTTGGAAATGGTTTTCGCACCGGGAACGTATTTTGAGCATCCGCAGGATGATTATACCTACCGTCGCCTGCTCATCTCCGAGAGCGGACGCGCTGTGAAGGATCTTTGGGTAAAGTGGCATCGCGTGGGAGAGGGCGAGAATTTCACGGTTTGTGACGCTGTATCTCATGAAGATATACGTTTTTCTTTGGGAGAGGACGTGCCGCAGAAGGTGCGCGAGAAGGAGTACCGTTTCCTTGTGCGCGCAGATGCGGAGCAGTACAGAGTTGCTATGGGGCGCAAAAACGTCACCGAATGGAGAGAGATCATCAAGCGCGCCCTGAAGCGCGGAGCTCTGAAGCAGCTCACGATCGACGATAAGGTTGCCGAGCACGCAGGCTTGATCAAGGACAAGCTGGAGGAGATCCTCGGAAAGATCTCGCCCGCGCCCGAAGCGCCCGCCGTATCTTCCGAGCCGGAGAAGGACGAGGCGTACGAAAAGGCAATGGCTTATATGCGAAGCTTCGTGGAAGAAAACAAGCCGAAGGAGGAGCCTGAGGCGGAAGCCGAAGTCGCAGAGATTGAGGTAGTAGAACCTGAGGCTGAGATTGAGGTAGCAGAAGCCGAGGCTGAGATCGTGGCGGCTGAAGCCGCGCCCGAAGAGCCGGCGCCCAAGGAAGAGGAAGAGCCCGAGCAGATCGATATATTCATTGCCGATCCGGCGCCCGCCGCGCCTGCCTTGGATCTGGATGCGATGCGCGCCGAGATGGAGGCCAAGCTTCGCGCCGAAATGGAAGCCAGAGAAAAGGCGCTTCTCCAAAAGGAGCAGGAGCTGGAGCGGCAGAAGCAAGCGCTCGCCGAGGAGCAGAAGGCGCGGGAAACGGCGCGTATAGAGAGAGAAAACGAGCTGCGCAGACAAGCGCAGAATCAGGCGCGTCTTGAATGGGAAGCCAAGGAGCGCGATCGTTTGGCCGCGCAAGCCCAGGAGGCAATTGAGCGCCGCAAGGCTGAGGAAGCCCGCATTGCGGAAGAGGCTCGCAAGGCCGAGGAAGCCCGCATTGCGGAAGAGGCTCGCAAGGCGGAGGAAGCCCGCATTGCAGAAGAAGCTCGCAAGGCCGAAGAGGCCCGCATTGCAGAAGAAGCTCGCAAGGCCGAAGAGGCCCGCATTGCAGAAGAGGCTCGCAAGGCTGAGGAAGCCCGCATCGCGGAAGAAGCTCGCAAGGCTGAGGAAGCCCGCATTGCGGAAGAAGCTCGCAAGGCCGAGGAAGCCCGCATTGCAGAAGAAGCGCGCAAGGCCGAGGAAGCCCGCATCGCGGAAGAGGCTCGTAAGGCGGAAGAGGCACAAAAGGCCGCCCAAGCGAAGGCAGATGAGCCTTATACGTACACGGAGAAGCTTGTGCATTTGATTTTCCGCCACCCCGTGGATCCCAACGTTTTGGGACGTATTCAGGAGTTGATGACCGATACCATCCGCTATTTCAAGAAGGAAAGCGTATTTATCAAGGTCAAGGCATCGATCCCCTCGGAGGACACCGTGGATCTGCATTTCACGAAATTTCCCGAGGAGGAGCATCAGCTTCTCGTGGATATGATCCAGGTGCTCGGAAACAGCAATCTCGGCATTTGCCGCGTTTTGGTTGAATAAATCAAAAGCGTTTATTTCTAATTTTTAAGTCGCCGTTGGCGACGGAATGGAGATTTTTTATGAAAGTAACTTCCATTTTTGGAAAAATCTTTGCGTTGATCTTGGTGTTCACGCTTGGATTTTTGAGTTGTGTCGGTGCTCTGCTCGGCGGCGGATACCTTGTGTATTCGAAGCTGACGCTGGATCATCTGGGCTTGGATACGAGCAATGTGCTCTCCGAGGATGCCGAGAAGGATCTGACGGCGATGTCTCTTGCGCAGCTCATTGCAGAATTTTCCGGCCTCAAAGGCGATTCCCTGAGCATTGAGGTTCTGACCGAGCGTTACGGCCTGATTCTCCCCGAGGAGATTGCGGATTTGTTAACCGATGATATGAAGGAGATGGGCTTGAAGGAGCTGTTCTCCAAGGATGGCATCAAGGAGCTTTGCTCCGGGCTTTATTTCGGAAAGCTTTTCGGCTATGAGAAAAAGGATGATCCCGCCTCTGTGGAGAAATTCATCTGGGTGGATCCCGATACGGGCAAAGAGATCGTTGGTATCAACGGTGTTCTCGCGGATATCACCGTTGCCGAGCTCTTGGATGGCGGACTTCCAACGCAGAAGATCATGGATGAGCTGAGCGTTGGCGATCTCATGGAGCTGGAGGCGAAGGAAAATCTCCCCGTCTACGTTGAAGATGCGAACGGAGATCTGATTCCTGCCGAGGGCATTGATCCCATTGTTGTTTGGTATAACGGTAACGGAGAGCAGGTTGCTTCCATCATCGGCACTCTGGCAAACAAGAGCGTAACCGATCTTACCACGGGTATTGAAGATATCGAGCTGGGCGATGTTTTCGGAACAGTTGCATATCTTGGCAAGAGCTATACCTATGATGTAAAGCGCACGGATCATGAGTTTATCGTTTTAACGGAGGCAGAGAGCATCGTTGGCGAGCTCTCGGATCTGACGATCGAGCAGCTTTCCGGTAGTGAGCTGACCGACCGCGTGAACGATATGCAGATCTCGGATCTGCTTGGTTATAAGCAGGATACCGAAACCGGTGTTTGGAAGGATTCGAACAATCAAGAGCTGAATGCCATTATGGCAAAGCTCGCCGGTTCCACGGTTGGAACGATCAACGAAACGGTAGATTCGCTCACCTATGCAGAGATCACCGGGCTCGTTGCCGTGGATGGAAGCGGTGACGTGGTCGAGGACGTTTCAAATTACGAGGGCGAGATTACCTGGTTTGAAAAGGGTTACGAAAAGGGCGGCGCGAGCAACAAGGAAGCCAATAGCATTATGGCAAGCCTTGCAGATCTTTCCGTTTCCGAGATGAGCGATAGCGATAAGATTTCCGATGCTGTAAAGGACATCGTAATCGGTGATGCGATGGGCTACGTAAAGGACGGCGATGTTTGGTACACCGATGATACGAAGACCGAAAAGGCATCGAACATCATCGCGATCCTTGCGGATTCGACCGTTGGTAATATGAATAGCCGTGTCGACACCATTACCTTTGCCGAGATTGCAGGTCTTGAAAAGGCGTACTTCCT
>JAZQWS010000284.1:0-1481 GCA_045632465.1 Eubacteriales bacterium | reverse complement strand
CCTGAAGAAGGCCTACGATGCAGAGGATAAGGACACCCTTGCCGCCCTCATTGCCGAGTGCGATGAGATCAAGGCGCGCATCTTCGCGCTCGCCGAGGCACACAAGAAGGCCTTCTACACCTTCAACAAGCCCTTTGGCTATGAGCTGCACGATATCCGCTACGGCGGTATGATGGCGCGCATCCAAAGCACAAAGGAAAGAATCGCCGCATACCTTGCAGGCGAGGTCGCACGCCTTGAGGAGCTGGAGCAGGAAAGACTTCCCTACCGCCCCGATATGGAGGAGAAGTTTGGCAACACCTTTATGTGGATTCGCCAGCGCCAGATCGCATCCCCTTCCCTCTCCCTGCCGATTTAATATTCTTAATAAAAAGCAACCTCCCCTTGCAAAATTCTCACAAGGGGAGGTCATTTTTTTAGATCACGCTGCCGAGATCCACTTTTTTGTCCATCTGTCCAAGGCAGATTTCCACGTTTCCGTCTTCTTTATACGCAATGCAATTGCCCTCGCGGTTGATCTTATCCACATAGGCAAAATATTCCTCCTTGGACTTGAAAAGAGGCTCATATTTTTCCACGATCTCCTTGGCCTTCGCGCCGCCGTTTTCAAGAAGCATCGAAAGCAGACGAAGCTGGAATTTTGCGCTCTTGATCAGGGCGCGCTCAGGATCTGCAACGCAGTAGTCATCGCCGTGGCTCTTTCCCGTTGCGCCGCCGCTATAAGGGTGGATAACGGGCATTACACAGCAAAGATCGCCCATATCGGTACTTCCCGTGCCACGATTGTTATGGCGATAGAAATTCTCCTCGGGAATGATATCGCTTGCGGCCTTCTCGGCAAGAGCCGCAAGGTCGGGGTTATTGTTCAGCGGTGCATAGCCGGGGATATCCACGATTTCGATCTGCGCACCGATGGAAAGCGCCGCGCCGATCAACGCGCGGTTGATGCGCTTGTTTGCCTCCAGAATGGCATCAAAGGTTGCGCCGCGCACGTAGGATTCAATCGTTATAAGCTCGGGAATGGCGTTCACAGCCTCGCCGCCGTGCGTGATGATGGGATGGAAGCGGATCAGATCGGCTTCCTTGAAGGTCTCGCGCAATGCATTTGCGGCATTGATACCCTGCGTTGCCGCATAAAGCGCATTGATTCCGTTCCAGGGCGAGCCACCCGCATGTGCGGAAACGCCCTTGTAGTGAACGGTTTTTGCAATGCATCCAACGCTACCACCCGAAATACCGTAGCTCGAGGAGGCGTGCACCATAAATGCGAGATCCACGCCGTCAAAAAGACCGCGATACATAAACTCGCTCTTGCCGCCGAGATAATGGATCTTTCCCGCTTTTTTCAGCTCGTTTCTGTATCCGATCTCGATCAGCTCCTCCGCGGGAACGGCGCAAAGGCGAATCTTGCCCGAAAGCCCATCCAGCATTCCCTCCTCCTTCAGCGCGGCGGCAACGCCGAGCAGCGTTGCGGTCTGCAC
>JAZQWS010000283.1:0-1019 GCA_045632465.1 Eubacteriales bacterium | reverse complement strand
GATAGCGTGGTCGCCGTTTTTAATTTCGGCGACCACTTTTGCGATAATATTTTTATATTTTTCTTTCAGATCATCTCTGACCTCGGTCTGCTTTTTATAGATGGAGGTCAGCTCCTGGCGGAATATATCCGAGGCGAAGGTCTGCTTGAGGTTGTGGATTCCTTCTCGTGAGAGGTACGGCTCTCTCGGCTCTTTCGACCATACCATAATGTGAACGTGAGGATTGGTTTCCTTATTGTGATAGGCGGCATACCAACGGAGATTGCTCGGAAGGATATGCATTTCTTTTGCGATATCGTTTCTGTGAGAGCGCAAGAGATTCATCCATTGCTCCGCAGAATTATATCCGAGTCGTTCCGCATCCTCACGCTTGAGTGAGATGATCATGCCCCACACGTTTCCGGGATGCTCGTCAATCTCACGGCTGATAGCGGAGAGATTTATTTTCTCACCCTCGTCAGAGAACAAACCGTTAGAGCCTTGTCGCTCACCGATATATCCGAGCATACCGCCACGGAGAATTTCAACTCCCTCGCGCGTTGCAATATACTCTGCGTATCCACCGCGCGACTTGCCTGATTCGGTTCGGTGTCCGGGCTTATAGTAAGGAGCTTTGAGAATTAATTTTGCCATTCAACTCTCCTTACTTGAAGCGTTGTTCCATACGAATAGCACCGTTGGTTTCGGACACCTCACGGATAGAATCACGGCGAAGGTCGGCGAGATAATCTTCATCATAACCGCCGCCATCCTCGTCAAGTACGATCTTGGCAAGGACGGAAAGGTCAACGGCGATCTTGAAAAGATTTCGATTGATGCGTTCCTCGCTGTCACGGATTTTTGCGCTGATAACAGATCCAAGCGCGGGCGTTAGGAAGCGTTCGCTCTGTTCTTTTTCAAGCCACGAGCAATAAAAGTCGATGGCATCACGGATGAATGCGTTACGGGAACGGCATCCCATTTCGTTTGCAAGACGGTCGCAACGCTCCCATTGACTTTCGGTAAGCATTACGCCCTTT
>JAZQWS010000282.1:0-3404 GCA_045632465.1 Eubacteriales bacterium | reverse complement strand
AAGAAAATGCGCATCCGCTTTTTCTTGCAGATGCGCATTTTTATCAAAACAATCCGTTTTTGCAAACAATTATTTGCATTTATTGATGTTTTAGCGAATTCCGTAGTTCTCGATGATGTAGTCCATATCCTTGTCTCCGCGTCCGGAAAGGCAGATAAGAACCGATCCCTTGCCCATGGTTTTTGCAAGCTTGATTCCGTATGCAACGGCATGAGAGCTCTCGATTGCGGGGATAATTCCTTCCATGCGGGAAAGCTCAAAGAAGGCATCGATGGTCTCCTCATCGTTGATAACGTCATACTTCACGCGGCCGATATCGTGCAGGAAGCAATGCTCAGGGCCGCTTGCGGGATAATCCAGACCGCTGGCCACCGAATAAACAGGCGCAGGCTCGCCGTTTTCGTCCTTCAGCATAATGGTGCTGAAGCCATGCATAATGCCGGGCTCTCCATACTGAAGAGAAGCCGCATGGTCACCGAGCGTCGGGCCTTTTCCGAGCGGCTCAACGCCGTAGATATCCACGGGATCGTTCAGGAAGCCTGCAAACATACCCATCGAGTTCGAGCCGCCGCCAACGCAAGCAACAACCGCATCGGGAAGCTCACCCGTCATTTCCATAAACTGCTCTCTTGCCTCGATGCCGACAACGCTCTGGAAATCGCGCACCATCATCGGGAAGGGATGCGGGCCAACCACAGAGCCGATGCAGTACATTGCATCCTTGTATTCTCTGCTGTAAGCCTCAAATGCGGCGTCAACCGCCTCTTTCAGGGTTGCAAGACCGTGGGTTACCTCAACGATTCTTGCGCCGAGGATCTTCATTCTTGCAACGTTGGGCGCTTGCTTCTTAATATCTACAGTACCCATATAAATGTCGCACTCCAGACCAAAGTAAGCCGCCGCAGTTGCCATTGCAACGCCGTGCTGACCTGCGCCCGTCTCTGCGATAACCTTCTTCTTACCCATGTATTTTGCCAGAAGAACCTCGCCCATGCAGTGGTTCAGCTTGTGCGCGCCCGTGTGGTTCAGATCCTCGCGCTTCACGTAGAGCTGAACGCCCGTTCCGATCTTATTGGAAAGTCTTTCAAGGTGGGAAATGGGAGTGGGTCTGCCCTGGAACTCCTTGCGGATCTTGCGAAGCTCCGCGATGAACTTGGAGGACTTGCAGATCGTCTGATATGCGGCGCTGATCTCGTCCATTGCCGCCTGCAGCTCGGGGGAAATATAAGCGCCGCCGTAGCTTCCGTAATAGCCCTCGGCATCCGGATATTTCTTCAAATAAGTGTCAAAATCGATGTCATTAAATTTCATTTTTTTATTCTCCTAAAAATCATTTTTTATTTAAGATTCGGCGTTTTATTGCCGTTTTTGTAAACAATTGTGTGCTTATTTAGCGTTTTCGTCGAAGAGACGCCATCGTCTGCCTTCGCGTTTTTTATGCTCCATAAATCCGTCTCCTCCCTCTGAAAAAACAAAAATACCCCGGACGATATGTCCGGGGCGATTTATCAAAAAATCACGGTGCCACCCGATTTTGAGTTTTCCTATTTCAAAAAACTCCTCCTTGCGAACGCAAAATTCGCTGCCACGGATAACGGTGTGCCGCCGTCAAAGCCTACTCGATCTCTTTCGGTTTGCCCTCGAAAGCCCATTCCCCCGGCCATTCCCTACCGCAATTCCACCACCTGCGGCTCTCTGCAAGGTTCAAAGGAGGGGTACTCCTCTTTCTCTTCGGTTTACGAACTCATTTTATCACATTTTTCCCCTCTTGTCAAGCCTTTTTTGACATTTTGGCCGAGGGAATGTTTTCCTTGGGCGTTTTCAGCGCTTTTCCTTCAGGGCGGCAGAAATCCTTCCGTAATCGTTGGTGAGGATCGTATCAATGCCCATGGCGAGATATTCCTTTGCTTCCTTCACGTCGTCCGACCAGAACACGTTGCAACGGATGCCGTGCGCGTGCGCCTTGTCGATCATTTCCTGCGTGAAATACGGCTTGAAGAGCTGCACCTTCTTCGCGCCGAGCGCGATCGCGCGATCCACAATGGCGTACGGGCGCTCAAAATCATGACCAACACAAACGGCAATATCCGGCGCATACTCCATCACGGTCTTTAGAATGCGGTCGCTCACCGTCATAAAATAAACGGACTTTTCGCAATCGTATTTGCGGATCAGAGAAACGATCTTCTCGATCATCGGATCCTCCCATTCGGCATCCCAGATCTTCACGTGGATGTTCATGATCACGAGATTGGAAAGCTTTTTCAGAATGTCCTCAAAGCGAAGGATGCGAAGCCCCTCGTATTCCGCGCCGTGCTTTTTTCCAAAATCAAAGGCAAGAAGCTCCTCGTAGGTATGATCCCAAACGTTTCCCTCTCCATCCGAGGTGCGCTCAAGGCGCGCATCGTGGATCGAAACGAGCTCTCCGTCCTTGGTTGCCCAGAGGTCGAACTCGATCTCCTCTGCGCCCATGGCAACCGCCGCGCCGAAGGCGGGCATACTGTTTTCGGGCGCAACCGTGTTAAATCCGCGGTGCGCGCAGATGCGCGGATAGGGCGTCAGCACCTCGCCCGCAGAAACGGCGCTGCCCGCAGGGCGATATTGCCAGGGGGCTCTTCCGATCTCGATATATTCGTGATGCGCGGCAGGCGCGCGGCCAAATCCCGCAGGCTTATAGTGCTTTTCCTTCGGATCGATCTCCGCCGTGGCAACGCCGAAGCGCCCCTTCATATTGGCAAGCACCTCGCCTCTCGGCGAAACGATCATGGATGCGCCGCAGATCTCGCTATCCTCTGCAAAGGAAACCGATGCGCGCAGAACGTAGGCGTTCGTATTGTAAGCCAGGAAGCGGCACATGATCTCGGTTGCATCGTGGGTATCACTTCTCTGCAGAGAGCATCCGATGATGAAATCGGGCTTCTGTCTTGCCAAAACGGGAAACGCCTCATAAAAATAGAAATCGTAGCAGGTGAGGAAAGCAAAACGAATGCCTTCCAGCTCCAAAATATAGGGCGGCTCGTATCGCTCGGTATAGTCGGACGCAATCCCGATCGCGCGCTCAAGAGGCGGAATATGCCGCTTAAAATACTGTCCGACAAGCTTTCCCTCTCGGTCGTATGCATAGGTGGTGTTGCGATATTCCCCATCCACGAGGCAAAGCGCGTTCACGAAAACGATCGCGCCGAGCCTTTTTGCGGTTCCCTCGCATTTTGCAAGAAGCGGCGCACTATACCTTTCGGGCAGAGCAAGGGTATCCTCTCTCGTTGCCGTCACGCAGGGAACGTCGCTGTATTCGGGAAGAACAACAATATCCATCGGCTTTTCAAGCGCATCGAGGCACTTGATTTTATAATCAAACAATTCCTCCGCCGCCGAAAGATCGCGGCTGTACGGAGGTTGAATCA
>JAZQWS010000281.1:0-11225 GCA_045632465.1 Eubacteriales bacterium | reverse complement strand
CGGAGCCCCTGCGAAAAAACAAAAGAAGGTGTGCGGCAAAGGCTCGCGCACCTTCCGTTTTTCAAAATCTATAAATCTATAACAAGGAGGAAAACGAAAATGAAAGCGAAAAAAGAAACGCGGATTTTTTGTGTCCTCCTGATTTTTTCTTTGCTCTTCGGCCTCTGCTCCTGTTATAAGACAGAGGAGAAATACGATCCGAGCCTTCGCATCGAGATCGAGACGGGCGAAATTGCTTACAGCGAGGAATTCCTTGAAAATGCAAACCGACAGTTTGCAAATATAGTCACTTATCTTTTGGAGAGCTATCTTGGATCTGCCCTTTCGGAGGCAAGAAAAGAGGCGCTTTCCGCGGTCTTTGCCTCGGAGGCCGCGCCGCTTTTTATGAAGGCGGGAATTTATGAAAGCGAGGTCTCGGCCATTCTTTCGGAGGCCGAAAAATGTGTGATGCTCTCGGCGGCGGAGGGCTTTTCGCCCGCGATTCTCTTTTCCTTATACGAATGCAGTCTTTATACGGTTGGATCCCTGCGCAGCGGCCGCCTTGCCTATTTTGCGGCCGAGAGATTTCTTTCGGATCGGATCGCCACGGCGGAAAAGAGATATGAGCAATATGGAATGTCCTGGTATCTTGCGGATGCGGAGCGCCTGAAGGAAACGGCGGCCGCCATTCGGGAAATGGGAGAGGGAAGATTTTCCTCTGCCGTTTCGATCCTGTTTTTCACCTTTTCGCTTGCGAATCAGGCAGGCGCGGAGGAAAATAAGGAGAGCGCCTTTGCCCTGCGCGAGGAGCAGCTCCTTTCGCTTCTTGCAAGGCAGGGAGCGTTTTTCGAGGCGCAGGGAATTGAAGAGGCGGATTTTTCTGCTATCGGCGCGCTGATCTCGGAGATGATTCCGGATCGCCCCGTTTCGCTCTCTTCCGCGCTTTCCTATGCATTAAAAAATGAAAATTATTTCTCCGAGGCGGCACGCGTTTTGCCCTCTCTCGTTTGCCTGTATGCAGACGTGGCGGCGGCGCTTTCCTCCTCCGGGACCGATATAAACGGCGCGGCCATTGCCCGCGCGCTTTTTGAAAACGAAGCGAGCTTTCGCGCCTCTCTTGAAAAGATTGAGCGCTATGCTATGACGGCAAGCGAGCGGGAGCACGCGGCGCTTCTCTCGTACGTATCCGAGGAGATGCTTTCGGCCTTCTCTTCCGCGTATCCCGCGATGGATGCGGATGCGCTGATCGAAAAGATCGGGCGCTTGGCCGCGGAGGGCGGCTCTGCCGATGCGCTTTTTGCCGATTTTATTTCTTATTTGAATTTCGTCATGCCGTATATTGCCTTCGTGGCATTCGGCGCTTGGGAATGATCCGTAACGAGGGAGGATGCATATGCTGATTGCTGAAGGAATTGAAAAAAGCTATCGCTCGCAAAAGGTTTTGCAGGGCGTGGATCTCTCGGTTGCAAAGGGAGAATTCGTTTCGATCATGGGCGAGAGCGGAAGTGGAAAAAGCACGCTGCTTTCGATTCTTGCGGGAAATATGAAGCCGGACGCGGGGCGCGTTCTTTTCGAGGGCGAGCCGATCGATGCGCATAACGAGAGCGCGCTTGCGCGCCTGCGCCGCGAGCGCATCGGCTTCGTTTATCAAACCTTCAATCTTTTGCCAACGCTTTCGGCAAAGGATAACATTCTGCTCCCCTGGTATCTTGCGGGGCGGCCTGCCGCAGAGGGGCGCGAGCGTCTTCGGATGCTTTCGGAGGCGCTGGAGGTGGATAAGGTGCTTTCCAAAATGCCCGAGGATATGTCGGGCGGCGAGCGCCAGCGCGTTGCCATTGCGCGCGCGCTTATAAATTCGCCGAAGATCCTGATGCTCGATGAGCCAACGGGAAGCCTTGATAGCCGCACAACGGGAGAGGTTCTTTCTCTGCTTTGCGATATTCGCCGCGCGCAGGGGATTTCGATCCTGCAGGTAACGCATAGCGCAGAGGCCGCGCGCGTTGGCGATCGTGTGATCAGAATTTGTGATGGGCGGGTGATCGGGTGAGTATGTTTTTGAAGCATATCGCGCGATCCTTGAAAAAATCCCCCTTTCAGCCGTTGATCACGGTGGCGGTTTTAGCCCTCGCGGTTGCCACCTTCATCGTTTCGGGCAAGCTCGCGCTTTGTGCATACGATAGCATCGCCTCGCGCGAGAGCGAGGCCTATTACCTTTGCGATATCACCGTGCGCCCATCGAAAAACGATGCGCTCGGTATGGTTTTTCTTGAGGACGTTTTGCCTCACCTTGCGGGGGAGGGAGACGCCATCGGCGAATTTTCTCTCAGTGGCATGGCAAAAACGGCCGAGGGAGAGAGCGCTTTGGTTTCGCTTTCGGCATCGCCTCTTTTGGCGGCAGACGATTTTTATCGCCTTCGCTTCGTTTCTCTCGGCAGCATCAGCGAGGAATCGCTGAAAAGCGCGGTGATCCTTTCCTCGGATGCGGCGGAAAAATACGGGCTTGGGCTTGGGGACGTGCTTTCGGTTTCGCTTCTTGGCGAGCGCTTTGACCTTTCGGTGGCGGGTATCGCTCTGCCGTATGGCCCGTTGAGCCGTGCGGAGGGGTTGATCGATATCGGCGCGGTTACCGCCGCGCTTGCGCGCATGAACCCTGCGATCGCCGCCGCCGCGGATTCGCTCTCTCCTTATACGGCGGTGCATATCCGCCTGAGCGATCCTGCCCGCGTGGATGCGGTGGCAGATCGGCTTTCCTCCGCGGAGGGGCTTTCGGATCTGCTCGTGATCCGCGAGGCGGAAAATATCGCGGGCTGGCGTTTTTATCAAACGGCAACGATGCTTCTCATTTGCGTCGTTTCCGTGATCGCGCTTCTGCTTTCGGTTCTTGTGATTTTCACGTCGCTTTATATTCTCGGCCGCCGCAGAAGACGGGAGCGCGCTCTCTTTATGCTTTGCGGTGCAGAGCGCCGTGATCTCGGCAAAATGCTAGCATTGGAATACGGAATGTATAGTTTTGTTGGCATGATGGCGGGAATTTTGCTTTCCGTTCCGCTTTCTTCTGTTGCTTCCTCTTCTTTTTCCTATGAAATATCCTTCGATGGATGGAGCATTCTCTTTGCGCTGATCGCCGCGCCGCTCACGATGTTGCTCGGCGGCACGATTGCCTTTCTTCCGGAGAAAAAGGAAACGGTTTCCGAGCTTCTCTCTGATCCCGTGCGCACGAGGGATGCCTTTGCGAGCAAAAAAACGCTTCTTCTTTTTGCGGGAGCGGCGGTCGCTTTCGCATCGGCCTTTCTGCTTCTTCCGCGCGCGGTGCGCTACGTGGCGGGCTTCGGCGCAATTCTTGCGCTGGCGGCCTTGCTTTATAAGCTTATGCCCTCGTTTTTGCGCGCGCTTTGCAAGTGGCTTTCCCGCCTGCTTGAAAAATGCCGCCGCGTGCCGACGGCGCTTTGGTCTACCGTAAAGGAAATGGCGGCCTCCTATCCGCTTTTGCATGCGGCGCGCCTCTCGGCCGTGCTTTTCTCGCTGATGCTTCTTTTGCTGGCCTGCTTTTCCTCCGCGAGGGAGCAGGCAGAAGTCTTCGGGGCTTTGGTCGATTGCGATTATATGATTCTCGGCGGCACGGCGGCAGAGGATGCGGCGCTCTCCGAGCATCCCGCCGCAGAAGAAAGCTTCCGCATGCAGCTTTTGCAGGACGTTGTTACGGAGGACGGCGTTGCCATGCTTGCGCTTTCCCCGGATGCGGAGGCTCTTACTTATCTGCATTCCGACATCGGCGTTTCCCGCCTTCCCGTGGGGGAGGAGATCTTTATTTCGAGCGGTATTGCCGCCCATTGCGAGAAAAAGGTTGGCGACACCCTGGTGGTGAATTACGAAACCGAGCGCTATGCCTTCCGCGTGGCGGGCGTTTTCAAGGCGCATGCGAATTTCGTTCTTTTTGATGCGGCGCATATCGGTGAGAGCCGCGATATTCTTTGCGTTCGCTCCTCTGCGCAGGAGGGAAGCGAGGCGCTTCTGTCTTTAATGGATACGGCGCAGGCGCGCGGCGCATACGTGCAAACGCGGGAGGCGCTCTTTGCGGAATATTTCCTGCGCCTCGGCTCCTATGCGGATCTGCTCCTTTTCCTGCTTTGTATCGGAACGGCGGTTACGCTGGTTGGCATCTGCAACATTCTCGCAAGCGCGCGCCCCGAGCGCGTGCATCGGCAGGGAATTCTCTATTCTCTCGGCGCAACGCGCGGGCGCATTCTGCGCTTCCGTGCCGCAGAGCTTTCGGCTGTGTTTGCATTTGCCGCCCTGCTTGCTCTGGTTTTCGGAGGCGCGATGCTTCTTCTGTTGGATGCTTCGATGCAATCCTTCGGCATCGATCTCGTGCTTCTTTGATTTTTTTGCCCGTGGCTAAAGGATGGCAAAAAAATGACATTTTTATAAAAACGTATTGACAAGTGCTGGAAATGGTGCTACAATACAGAATTGTGTTTTAATAATTATATAAAAGAGGCCGCCGCACGAACGCCCCGACCCCTTTAGGAGAAAAAATGGAAATTTTACTTAGTATCGCAATCGCACTTCTGTGCGGCCTTCTGATGACGCGTGTGATCAAGCCTCTCGGACTTCCCGCCGTAACCGGCTATCTCGTTGCCGGTATTCTGATCGGCCCGTACGTTCTCGGCGCTCTCGGCATTGAGGGCCTCGGCTTCACCTCCATGGAGTACGTGGAGCGCTTCGGCGTTATTGCTGACGTGGCGCTTGGCTTTATCGCCTTCTCCATCGGTAATGAGTTCCGCGTTTCCGAGCTTAAAACGATCGGTAAGCAGGCCTTGATCGTTGGCGTTTTTCAGGCGCTGATGGCAACGCTGTTTGTGGATATCGCTTTGATCGGTATGAGCTTTATTCTCGGAAATGACGTTTTCCCCATTTCTGCCGCGATCACGCTCGGCGCCGTTGCTACCGCAACCGCACCGGCCGCAACCCTGATGGTTATCCGCCAGTATAAGGCAAAGGGCCCGCTGACAGATCTGCTTTTGCCCGTTGTTGCGCTGGACGATGCGGTTGGACTTGTGGTTTTCGCGGTTTCCTTCGGTATCGCTAAGGCAATGGACGTTGGCGCGCTGGATATCGTTTCCATCGTTGTTAACCCCTTGATCGAGATCGTTGCATCGCTTTTGCTCGGCGTTATCGTTGGCTTTATCTTCTCCGAGGTGGAAAAGCATTTCCATTCTCGCTCCAAGCGTCTTTCCGTTTCCGTTACCTTCGTTATCCTCACCGTTGCGCTGACGATGATCAAGATCCCTCTCGGCGGCAACGTTGTGATCTCCTTCTCCTCGCTTCTGACCTGTATGATGCTCGGAACCACCTTCTGCAACGTCTGCGAGTCCTCCGAGGAGTTGATGGACCGTGTGGATCGCTGGACAACGCCCCTCTTCGTTCTCTTCTTCGTTATCAGCGGCGCAGAGCTGGAGTTCTCGATCTTCGCGCAGGGCGCGATGGTGCTCGTCGGCATCGTTTACATCGTGTTCCGCTCGGCCGGTAAGATCGTTGGCGCCGGTATGTCTGCCAAGTTCTCCGGCTGCAACGATACGATCGTGAAGTACCTCGGTATTACGCTTCTGCCGCAGGCAGGCGTTGCGCTCGGAATGTCCGTTCTGGCGATGGAGCTTTCCGGTAATGCGGGCATCGTGGTTCGCAATATCGTTCTGTTCTCCGTTCTGATCTACGAGCTGGTTGGCCCGCTGCTCACCAAGATGGCGCTCACCAAGGCCGGCGAGATCATTCCCGAGCACAGAAAATCCGCCAAGGTTATTAACCCCGAAAAGCAGTAATCGGATGGGGCTGGGATCTCCCGGTATAACCGAAAACGAAAAAAAGAGGTGTTTTTAGTAAACGCCTCTTTTCGTTTTTTATCGTGTTTTGCAATATGGTTGGAAAACTGCGTTTTCCTCCATTTTATTTGGTTTTTCGTTTTCTATCTCCGCTCGCTTTCTCTCGACGTATGTATATACGCCTTCGGGAAGCGATCGAAGATTTCTCCTCGGGATCTCTGCGCCCCTCTGTAGCCATAGCTTTCTGCGCGATGGGGCTGGGATCTCCCGGTATAACCGAAAATGAAAAAAGAGGTGTTCTTTGAGAACACCTCTTTTTTAGATCCCGGCCCTTACAGGCTGATCAGGTTACCGATGTTATAAAGCTCCTCGATATGCGCGCGGCGCTCTGCCGAATGCGCCTTCATAGCCTCGATCTGCTCCTCGGAGAAGTCTGCCAGATCCTCGGGCTTAGCGATGCCCTTGTAGAAATGGTCAAGAACGAGAGCGTAGTGAATGTCGGTGGTGATGAGCTTATCCTTGCGCTCGCAAACAACGAGGTCGGACTTACCCTCAAGAAGCTTCTCAACAGCGAAAACGCCCATGCGGGAAGCTCTCAGGCGGTCTGCCATGGTGGGGTTGCCGCCGCGAACGATGTGACCGATGCGAACGAAACGGGAGTCGATCTGCGCCTCGTCGTTGATTCTCTTATTCAGCATAGGACCGAAATCGGAGCCCATAGCCTCGGAGAGGATAACAACGAAGTTGCGCTTGCCGATGGCGCGGGAAGCCTTCATCTTCTCAAGAAGCGCATCCACGTCGGTGGGGAACTCGGCAACGATCGCGGTGGGCGAGCCTGCACCGATGGTGGTGTTCAGCGCGATGTCACCTGCGCCGCGGCCCATAACCTCAACCACGTTGCAGCGTGCGTGAGATTCGCCGGTGTCACGAAGCTTGTCAACCAGCTCGAGAACGGTGTTCATCGCGGTGTCAAAGCCGATGGTGTTATCGGTGGAGGTAATGTCGTTATCGATGGTTGCGGGGATACCGATGGTGGGAATGCCGCGCTTCGAAAGAACGGAAGCGCCGCAGAAGGTTCCGTCACCGCCGATGGCGATGATGCCCTCGATGCCGAATCTCTTGCAGTTTTCAAGAGCGGCTGCCTGGCCCTCGGGGGTCTTGAACTCGGGGCAACGGTCGGAATACAGGAACGTGCCTCCCTTGTTTACGATGTTGGAAACGTCACCGAGAGCGAGGGGGCGAATGTCGCCGCTGATCAATCCCGAGTAACCGCGGTAGATTCCGAGTACTTCAACGCCTGCTGCGATTGCAGAGCGAACAACGGCACGAACAGCCGCATTCATTCCGGGTGCGTCACCGCCGGAGGTTAAAACGCCGATACGTTTAAATTGTTTCATTTTTGCACATCCTCATATATATTATTTTTTAATAACAAATGAAATCATAAGTATTATACAACAATATTCGAAAAAATACAATGGTAAATTTCAAAAAAACTAACAAAAATTTGTGTGAAACATGTCAAAATCCATTTCAAATGATTGACAATCCCATGGTTTTGTGATAAAATACTAATCGTAGTATTGTAAAGCCATGCAAAGGAGGAGATGTAGATTGGAAATTGCGATTATAGCTGATGACAACAAGAAGGAATTGATGGCGCAGTTTTGCATAGCGTACTGTGGAATTCTGAGCCGACATCATCTTTGCGCAACGCATACGACAGGTAAATATATTCAGGATGCAACAGGGCTTCAGATCGAAACCTATCTGCCCGGTCCGCAGGGAGGCACGGATCAGATTTCCGCGCGTGTTTCTTATAACGAGATAGACGTTTTGTTCTATTTCAGAGGCTCGGATTCCGAGAAGCCGATCTACGAATCGGACACGAATATTCTCCGCCTCTGCGACGTTTATAATATCCCGGTTGCCACCAATATTGCAACGGCTGAGGTTTTGGTTATGGCGCTGGATAAGGGACAGCTGGATTGGCGCGAGTTTATCAATCCCCGCAGTGAATATAATATGAAAAAACGCGCAAAAAGATGATTTCCTTCGGGAGTGTCCGGATGCGAAGGCTGCAAAAGAATGCGGCAATTGAAAATACAGCGGCAGGTGCGCGATGATCGTTTTTTCGTGCGCCTGCTTCGCTTGTTTTTTGGAGGCAAAATGGCTTTTATTAAAGAAGGAAAATTTTTGGTTCGCTCCTTTATCGAGGATCTGGATGAGAGCGGCCTTGCAACGGACTCGGAGGAGCTGAAAAGCGAGAGCGAGGGCTTTCTTCGCGCCGCGGAGGACGAGATGCTCCTGACCTACACCGAAGGAGAGGGAGAGAGCAAGGTTTTCTCGCAGGTGCTGATCCGCGGCGAATCCGTGGTTGTGAATCGCAGGGGCGCGAGCGAAAGCTCCATGATTTTAAAGGTTGGCGAAAAGCATACCTCCGTTTATAAGGTTCCCCCATATTCCTTCGATATGGAGGTGGAGGCCAAGCGCATCCGCAACACGATGACTCTCTCGGGCGGGCGGCTGGATCTCTTTTATCTGATGACGATCGGAGGGCAGGCGCGCAAAGTGCGCCTCACGATTGATTTTGCGGTTTAAAAAGCTGCGCACGTGCCGAATTCATTAAGAAAGGATCGAGGGAATGGATGCTTCGGGTCTGAAAGAAAAACTGAATACCGCCCCGATCGATTGGTACGTATTCGGCGGCGAGGAGGAATATCTCAAGCGATATTACCTTTCGCTTCTGCGGGCAAAGGCGGTTTCGGACGAGACCTTTGCGCCCTTTAACCACATTGTGTTTGATGGGGCGGAGGTTGATTTCGGCGCGCTTTCGGATGCTGTGAAGGCGCCCCCCATGATGGCGGATTTCAAGCTCGTGGAGTGGCGGTTTGCTGATTTTGAGAAAATGAAGGAAAAGGATCGCGCGGCGCTCGCGGATCTCCTGGTCTTGAAAAAGGAATACCCATACAGCGCGCTCGTTTTCGTTACCACGGCGGAGGGCTTCGATATGGGAACGCAGAAGCGCCCCGGCAAGCTCGTTTCCAAATACGGCAAGGAGCTTTGCATCGTGAATTTCGCAACCTCCACGGAGAATGCGCTTCTCGCCTGGCTAAAAAAGCATTTTGATGCCGAGGGCATCGCCGTAACGGCCTCACCTCTCCGCGAGCTTCTTTCCCGCGCGGGCTCTTCGATGGACGTGCTTTCGGGTGAGGTGAAAAAGCTTGCGGCTTATCTGCATCAGAACGGCAAGGAGGAATTGACCGTGGCGGACGTGCAGGCCGTTGCGGTAACAACGGTGCAATCGGATGCCTTTGCGCTTTCCAATGCCGTTTACGAGGGCAACCGCGTGCTTGCGCTGGATGCGCTCCGCGAGATGAAGGCGGAGAGGGTAGACAGCATGGTGGCGCTCGGTGCGCTCTCGCGCATCTATCAGGAGCTTTTGCCCATCGCGGTGCTCACGGAGGAGGGCAAGGATGCAAAGGATATCGAGGCGATTTTAAAGATCAACCCCTTTCGCTTGAAGCATATGACCAAGGCGGTGCGCACGATCGGGGTGCAAAAGCTTGCCGCGAGCATTGAAAAGCTTGCCGAGATGGACGTTACTTCTAAAAACGGCGGCCCCGTTGGCTATGCCGCAATCGAAATGTTTCTGATGCAAAACCTGTAAATTGTAAACAAATATTATGAAAAAAGGATAAAATGATGAAAAGACTGATTTCTTTGCTTCTTGCCGCGGTGCTTCTTTGCACGTCGCTTTTTGGCTTGGCTTCTTGCAAAAACCGCGATCATAGCTATGAGCCGAAGGAAAACGAGGTTTACGTTCGCATGAAAGTGAAGGGCATCGGCGAGATCGATCTCTGCCTGGATCGCGATGCCGCTCCCATCACGGTGGAAAACTTTGTAAATCTTGTCGAGGATAAATTCTACAATAAGCTGACCTTCCATCGCGTGATCGAAGGCTTTATGATTCAGGGCGGCGATCCCAATGGCGACGGAACGGGAAGCTCTACCCCCATTAAGGGCGAATTCGCTTGGAATGGCTGGGATAATCCCATCAAACACGAGCGCGGTGTTATCTCCATGGCGCGCAGAGGAGATAACTATGACAGCGGCTCCTGCCAGTTCTTTATCGTGCATGAGACCTCGATCAACAATACGATATCTCTCGACGATCAGTATGCCGCCTTCGGCCGCGTAGTTGCGGGCATGGAGGTTGTGGATGAAATCGTGGAAAAAGCGCGCTATTATAGTTATAGCGATATGCAAAGCGGTACGGTTGCCAAGCCCTGCGTGATCCAATACATCATTGTTTTGGCAGACGGCGCGGCGCAGGAATAATAACAGAAAAAGAGCAAGAGTAAAAGAACTGTACTCAAAAGGACAGTTTTACCTCCCGATAGAAAAAAGCAAAAACCGCAGATTGATTTTCTACGGTTTTTGTAGTATAATAGGGGTGGTTGACTATAGATAAGGAAAATTGGTTCAAGAAATCCAAATGATAAATAGGAATTCAGAAAAGGAGAGATAGTATGGGACTGTTTAATTTTTTTAAGAAAAAGAAAGTGAAATTAACCGAAGAACAATGTAAGTGGAATAAAATGTGGGATTTATGGGCTGAAGAAAAAGCGGAGTCACCGTATGCTCAACTTATGACATATCAAAGTGAAATCAATAATGGAGGACATGATCAGTATTTTACTAACGTAGAAAATACTGCGGATTTAAAAAATGAGATGTCCGTTTTGGAAATGATCCTTCCTGTAAAGCATAAAGATAATCTTCAAAAAGCATATAAAGCATATTTAGTATTAAAAGAGAAGGAAGATGAACACGCGGAGGAAGTTTTGGAACAGTGCGACGATGTGTTCTATGAAAACGAAACTGAACTTAATTGCATATTGGAAGAATACGCAAAAAAAATAGAATTGTAGATTTCAATTTGTGGAGAAGCATTGTGCGTTGATTGCTAAAAGCCTCCCTGGTGTAAAGGGGAGAAAATTTGCAAGCAAATTTGCACGGCTTGCCGTGACGGAGGGATTGTAATGCAGCGAAAACACAATAAAGATATCGTTCCTGCCGCAAGAATGCTACGAAATAATATGACCAAAGAAGAAAAACATCTTTGGTATGATTTTCTGTGCACATATCCCGTCCGATTTTCTCGTCAGGAGGTTCTCGGAAGGTATATCGCGGATTTTTACTGTGCAGAGGCAAAGCTCGTCATAGAGCTTGACGGCTCGGGACATTATACGGAAGAAGGAAAGCAATACGATGAAGAAAGAACCGCTTTCCTTGAGGAATACGGTTTGACAGTTATCAGAATACCGAATACGGAAATATATAAAAACTTTCGAGGTGTCTGTGAATATATTGATCACCTCGTAGAACAATCCCTCAGTCAGCTTCGCTGACAGCTCCCTTTAC
>JAZQWS010000280.1:0-1020 GCA_045632465.1 Eubacteriales bacterium | reverse complement strand
GCTTCACGAATGGCACGCAGGGCATAGCGAGGCTCATAGCCCGCCGCGCCGTAGGCATCCTTTTTCGCAATGCCGAACTCGTTTTCGCAGATCGAGAGAACGGCGGTTTTGATGCCGTTTGCCTCAAAATACATGGGCGTATAGGCATCCGCGAGATTTTCGCCCGCACCCGCATAGAAAATGTCCATCGAATCGAGAAGCGCGAGCGTTTCTTTGAGGGCACTTTCGCCGTAGTCGCCCGTGTGGTTGTTGGCAAGGGTGACGGCATTTGCATGCATGGCACGCAAAAAGACGGCATTTTCTTTGGGAGAGATGATGTTCGGACCCGCCTTTTTGATTTTTTGGTGAGAATCCTTGTCGGCAAGGGGCGTTTCGAGATTGGGGATCACGAAATCGCATCTGTCAATCATCGGCATCGCGCTTTCAAGAAACGCGCGCGCTTCTTTTTCGGTCATGATGCCCTTGGTATCAAAGCAAATATCGCCTGTGAAGAGTAATTTCATGAAGCTTCTCCTTCAAAGATGCGCTTACAGAGGCATTTTCTGCAGTTCTTCGATCTTGGCGACGTATTCTTTGGCAAGCTCGATCTTTTCTTCAAAGATCATGCGGAAGAAATTGCGGGAAAGCGAAGCGTGCGATTCACAACGCATCAGGTTCAGCTTGCCTGCCGACTGATATTCCGCCAAGTCTTCCTTTTCAAGGCTTGCGGGCGCTTTGGGGCACCAATAGTAGGAGTGCGTGAGCACCCAGCCGTAGAAATAATTTTGCAGTTCCTCTTCGTTTGCGATCGGTGCGGAGATCTTTTCAAGATATGCCGTCATCGCCGCTTTTTCCGCGCCGTCAAAGACGTGCAGGCGCGTGGCATCGATATCGAAGGAATAGGGAATGACTTCAAGGCGCACACCCTCCTTTTCGCAAGAGAGCTGTGTCATATAGCCGTAATGCCAGGAATTCCTTTCGTCAAGACCGTCGCCGCGGCTCGCAAAAAGGAAGTTGCCCATGCTGTAAACGATCGGCTTG
>JAZQWS010000279.1:0-2072 GCA_045632465.1 Eubacteriales bacterium | reverse complement strand
CCGATGATGTTTCCCGTGCCAACGCGGGATGCCGTGGAAACCATCAGGGCCTGGAAGGAGGAAACGCCTTTGCCATCCTTGGGCTTTTCGATCACGGCGCGAAGCTGCTCCTTTATCATTCGGAAGGGGGCAAAGCGCGTGGCAATGGTGAAGAAGAGGCCGCCGCCAACGAGCAGAATGATCAGCACGTAGCTGTAAAGTGCATCACTCACGGATGCAACAATGCTTTCAAGTGTCATGTCTTAAGTTCCTTTTTTTGTTTTGAAAAAATACCATAAAACGGATGAAAAAACAGAATCTATCTTTGTTTTTACCGTGACGGTGTTTTTTTACAAGTCCTTCTTTGCAAACGATTTCAGATAGATCCCTCCCTCGTCCTCGTGCGGATACTGAATGAGAAGATAGGAGATGCCGGCCTCGATGCAATCGCGCATGGAGAGAGAGGTGATCTGTTTTTCATCGATCGCGAGAATTGCCTCGCCTGCCGCCGTATCGTATTCGATCGTGAGGGTAACGAATTTTCTTTTGGGGATCTCTTTGTCCGTAAGCTCGATGCCGAAGGGAGAAAGCTCCGCGGCAAAGCGGTCGCAGGCGTTGAAGTGGCGATCCGAAAGCGTGATGCGCACGCCTCCGCCCGTGAGGAAAAGTTTTGCCTCCACGCGGCCTTTTTTGGATGCGGGGAAGTTCCAGGCGATGCCTTGCATTCCCTCAAGAAGCCTGCTGTCCCTTTGATGCGAGATATAGGCGCATTCAAGATAGCCGCCCTCGGGATCGGGCATCATCGCCGCGCCTGCAATGCGGTTATAAGAGCAATGTCCGTTTCCGTATTCCATCGTTGAGCCCGCGATGCTCTTAAGATAGAGATGCGTGGTAACCCCTGCAAGACCGGAGAGAAAATCCTCTTTTTGCTCGGTTTCGTAGAGCCAATCAAGATCAAAGACCAAAAGTCGGCGGCAGGATGCGTTTTGTCCTGCGGCAACGAGGACTTTGTTCATCGGAAGCTCGATGGCCTGGAATTGGTGAACGCTCTTGTCAAAGGCGTCGAATCTTCCGCCCGCGTAGCGGAAATCGGAGGCGTTTCGGATCGGATTCAGATAGATCTCGCGGTAGCCGAGCCAGGTGCGTCCGCCGTCCTCGCTGATGGCGGCGTGTGCTGCATCGCGATTGGTGAAAACGTCCTCCCAGTAGCCGTTTTTGATATTCTCGGGGAGGGGAGGCATCTGATGCTCGTGATCTTCCTCGGGCAGGGGCTGGGTGTTGTTCCAAAGGGCTAAAATGCGCCCGTCCGAAAGGCGGAGAAGAAAGGGCGTTGTGTTCGTTCCGTGGAAGGGCGAGGGCGTCATTTCGCTCCAGGTCTCGCCCCGGTCCTCGGAAAAGCTTTGATAGAAAAAGTCGGTCGATGTGCGGATCAGCATCATCATTCTGCCGTCACCAAGCTCCACGGCGCATGGCTCGCTTCCGTTGGAGATACTCCAGCGAACGCCCTTGTGCGGATAGGCCATCTCGTGCTTGGGCGGCGCAGGAAGCTCAACGGCTGTGAAGCTTTCACCGTAATCGTCGCTATAGAGGAATGCGGGGAGGTTGATGCCGTCCTCGCGCTTTCTCTGCGCGGTGAAAAAGATGCGATCGCTCTTCTCGCACTTCACAGGCAAAAATTCGCAGAAATAGAACTTGTCCGAAATCGGGTGCTCCTCGGGCGCGGGATCGTCCGGGCCGATTTTCGAGCGCTTGATATAGGTCTTTCCGTCCTTGGCAACCGCCTTGATATAGAGATCCTTTTCGGGGATATAAAGGCAAGGGCCCATGTCGCCTCTGTCATAATGCAGAGTCCAGGAAATGCCGCAATCGAGCGAGCGCAGATAGGCCTTTTGTCCGCCCGCGCCGTGCAGAGCGGTGGAGTAGATCCTGCCGTATTCGCGAAGCTCGCCGCTCGGCAAAAGCGTCATCGCGCGGCGCGCATCCGCCAAAGCGGTGGCAACGATTTTTGGCTCGTAAACGTGAGAGAGCATATCGCGCACGTCTTCGGTTAAAACCTCGTTGAAGGTATCGGGATGGGTGTTCATTTTGGGATC
>JAZQWS010000278.1:0-2147 GCA_045632465.1 Eubacteriales bacterium | reverse complement strand
GCATAAAAAGACAGCCACTTGAGTGGCTGCCTGAAAAATAGTTGCGTTTGGCGGATTTTTCTGTGAGCCTTCAGGCTCTGCCAGTATTATGCCCTGGAGGGGCTTCCGCATACCACCAGCTCAGCTGGTGGTTTTGATTATGATTATATGGGGATAGAAACGCCCTCTCACCGCTTCGCGGAGCTCTCCCAAAGGGCGAGCCTGAGGCTGTTCTGTTGGAATGGACAGTCGAGACGCCTGTCCCTACGGTTTGCGGGTTGACGAGGGCAAAAAGAAGAAGGCAAAGATAAAGAACGGCGCGTGATATAGAATAGTGCTATTCGTATAAGGAGAGGAAGACCATAACCTTGGCGAGCGGGACGGCACAACCGCGGCCGAAGTTCTCGCCCTCGGCGGGCGGGAGACCTGCATAATTGACGCCGATAAGCTCGAGATCGCCATTCAGAAGAGGGCCGCCGCTTGAGCCATTGGTGATGGCGGCGGTGTGGTAGATGATATCAAAGACAACGTTGCTTTCTTCGGGAGAGCTATCCGAGACATTGGCCTTGCGATAGCCGAGAGAAGCACCGAAGGTGATGGCATGGCTCTGATTTTCGGGCGAGCCGAGGGAGATCACCTCATCGCCTTCGGCAGAATCCTGCGAGGCGAAGGGGATCGTTGTTAAGCTGTTTCCGTTGTAGGGGAAGGTTAAGATTGCAAGATCATAATCGGCAGAGATGGCCGATCTATGATCGGAATTGCGATAGACCGTTGCAATATGCGATTCACCCTGAAAATCCTTGACGGTCAGGGTTTGCCTGCCGCTTGGCGCGTATGCCACGTGACAATTCGTTAAAACATAGGCGCGGCCGTTTTCGATCTTATAAATAAAGCCCGAGCCCTGCGCGACAACTTCCCTGCCGATGCCCGAGGGATAAACATTTTCCACCGTGACAAGCGAAGACATCACCGACAGGGTGATTTCATTCGTGATCTTTGCGCCATCCAGGACAAATCCTGCATAGAGCGAAAGCGAGCGGCGCACGGGGGTTGAAAAATCATATTCGGTTTGCAAGGAGGCATCCGTATACCAACCGCTGAAGATGCGGTTTTCCATTTTCGGCGTTAATGGCGGGGAGACCGCTTCACCATAGGGGATGGAGACCGTTTCTGCTTTATTGCCGACCACGAAGGTGACCTCTACCGTTTCGCCGCTTACGACAGGGCCGATGAGCGAGCATCCGCAGAGAGAAAGCAGGAGGGAGAGACAAAGCGCGAGGGCGACAAATGAGCGGAACATATGCTTCATACGGTTTCTCCTTTCGTAGATTTACAGATGAGGCAGGAGGAGCAAGCCCCTCCCCTACCGCTATGTCCATACATAAAACGGAATTTACAGATCGTCCGGGAGCTTGCGAGCCAGACGATCCTTATACTTATGGTAAAACTCCTCGTAGCGGCCTTCATCGAGGGCATCGCGGATCTTCTGCATCAGCTCGTTATAGAAATAGAGGTTATGCAAAACGGCGAGGCGCATACCGAGCATTTCCTTTGCCTTGAAGAGATGGCGGATATAGGAACGGCTATAGTGGCGGCAGGCGGGGCATCCGCATCCGGGGGAGATGGGGCGCTCATCCTTCAAGAAACGCTCATTCTGGATGGTGATCTTTCCCTCCCAGGTGAACACGTTTCCGTGG
Organism: Eubacteriales bacterium; assembly: GCA_045632465.1. Classification (GTDB taxonomy): domain Bacteria; phylum Bacillota; class Clostridia; order Oscillospirales; family CAG-272; genus UBA1740. The sequence continues at coordinate 471 of JAZQWS010000278.1, read as the reverse complement.
CGCGCATTACGGCTGGGCATTACGCAATCGAAGAAGTCTACGCCGCGATACACGGCCTCCACGATATTCTGCGGCGTTCCGACACCCATGAGATAGCGAGGCTTATCCGCAGGCATATAGGGCTCAACCGTTTCGATGATGTGATACATCGTTTCGGCATCTTCGCCCACGGCGAGACCGCCGATGGCATAGCCGTCGCAGGGGATCTTTGCGGTTTCGATCATGTTTTGGATACGGAGATCATCGTACGTTCCGCCCTGATTGATACCGAAGAGCATCTGATCCTTATTGACCGTTCCGGGCAAGGAGTTGAGGCGATCCATTTCCTCGCGGCAACGCTTGAGCCAGCGAATGGTTCTCTCCTGAGACGCCTTGACATATTTATAGGGAGCGGGGTTTTCCACGCACTCGACAAACGCCATGGCGATGGTGGATCCGAGGTTGGACTGGATCTGCATGGATTCCTCGGGG
>JAZQWS010000277.1:0-7748 GCA_045632465.1 Eubacteriales bacterium | reverse complement strand
GCTTTGAGGAAAGCTATGGCTATCTGAAGGGAACGTACGCAAGAGACAAGGACGCCGTCGTTGCCGCCATGCTGGCCGTGGAGCTTGCCGCCGAATGCAAGGCCGAGGGCATAACGCTCGCCGAGCGCCTTCGATCTATCTATGAAACCTACGGCTACCATAAGGAAAAGCTCCTGAGCTTCACCTTGAAGGGCATCGAAGGGCAGAAGAAGATCGAAGCATTGATGGAGCGCCTTCGCTCCATGCCGAAAATGCAGAACGAATGCGAGCGCCTTGACTACGGCAAGGGACTCGCGGGGCTTCCGAAATCCAACGTGCTGAAATTCATCCTCTCGGATGGATGGATCGCCGCGCGCCCCTCGGGAACAGAGCCGAAAATTAAGTTCTATCTCGCCGCCAAGGCAGAGAGCGAATCCGCCTGCGAGCAAATCCTCAAAAAGCATATCTCTTGGGTGGAATCTGTTGTTGCCGAAGTATAAAGCGTTTTTTTGACACTCTCAAAATCCCGTCATCGCGTCCTCGTGCGCGGCGGCGGGATTTTCAAATTTTCCTTGATTTTCCTTACATTTTTAATATATCAGGAAAAAGCACAAGGAAAAAATAAAAAAATTTATTTTCCCTATTGACTTTTGCACTTTAGTGTGATAAACTACTAAAGAACAAAAGCGAGGAGGGCATCATGGGAGCCTTTTATATGGAAAAATTTGATGGATTTTTCGAAGCGATCTGTAAGCTTTCGAGCGTTGAGGATTGTCGGAAATTCTTTGAGGACGTGTGCACGATCAAGGAGATGGAGGATATGAGCGGAAGACTGGACGTTGCTCGCCTCCTTCGTGATGGCAAGAGCTATCAGGAGGTCTCGAAGCTCACGGGCGCCAGCACGGCAACGATCAGCCGCGTGAATAAATGCTTGAATTACGGAGCGGGCGGATATGCCATCGTTTTGGGCGAGGAGGGAAAGAAGGGTGACTGATATTCTTTCTATTATGTCAAAAGAGGAGCGCGCCGCGTTTTCTCTTTGCGCCCTGTATGAGGATGCGGGCTTCAAGAAGTACCGTATGAGCAAGTTTGAGGAATATGCGCTTTACGTGCAGAATAAGGATTTCCTCGTTTCCGAAAACGTTATCACCTTCACGGATACGGACGGAAAGCTCCTGGCCTTGAAGCCGGACGTAACGCTCTCTATCATTAAAAACACCCGCCCCGCAGAGGGGGTCATGAAAGTATATTATAAGGAAAACGTTTACCGCGTTTCCAAGGGAACCCGCAGCTATAAGGAATTGATGCAGGCGGGCCTTGAGTGCCTTGGTGACGTAACCACGGAAACGGTGATCGAGGTGCTTGCCCTCGCGGCCAAGAGCCTGGATTCGATCTCGGAGCAAAACGTTCTGGAGATCTCGCACCTGGATATCGTTTCGGGCGTTCTTTCCACGCTTGCTGTCAGCGAGGAGGCGGCGCGCGAGATTCTTTTGCATCTCGGCGAGAAGAATGTAAACGGCGTGCGCGCCGTTGCCCGCCGCGAAAATCTTTCTGCGGTGCAAAGCTCTCTGCTTGAGCGCCTTGTCACCGTGTACGGCGCACCCGATAAGGTGCTTCCCGCATTGAAGGAGCTCGCGATCACGCCCGTTCTCTCTGCGGCTATTGCAGAGCTGGAGGCAATCGTTTCGGGGCTTGCCGCAACGGGAATTTCCGAAAAGCTGATCATCGACTTCTCGGTTGTCAACGATATGAATTATTATAACGGCATTGCCTTCAAGGGCTTCGTTTACGGTATTCCCGTGGGTATTCTCTCGGGCGGTGAATATGACGGACTTTTGAAGAAAATGCAGAAAAACGAGAAGGGTATCGGCTTTGCCGTGTATCTTGACGAGCTTTCAAGACTTGGTGAAGCGAAAGGAGCAGCAGAATGAAGCCGATGTTGAATATTGCTTTGCCGAAGGGCCGCCTCGGCGAGAAGGTATACGCCATGTTTGAAAAGGCGGGCTTCGGATGCCCCTCCATTTTAGAGGAAAGCCGCAAGCTGATTTTTGAAAACGAGGAAGCGGGTGTCCGTTATTTCTGGGTAAAGCCCTCGGACGTTGCGATCTACGTAGAGCGCGGCGCGGCGGATATCGGCGTTGCGGGCAAGGATATTCTTCTGGAATATGCCCCCGACGTATATGAGCTTCTCGATCTGAAGCTCGGAAAGTGCAGTATGTGCGTTGCCGCAAAGAAGGGCTTTGTGGATGATCGTAACCGTACGCTCACCGTTGCCACGAAGTTCACGAATATCGCGAAGGCGCATTATGCGGCAGAGGGAAGAGATATCGATATCATCCATCTGAACGGATCGATCGAGATCGCGCCGATCCTCGGTCTCTCGGACGTGATCGTAGATATCGTTGAAACGGGAACCACCTTGAAGGAAAACGATCTTGAGGTCGTTGAGCGCTTCGTTCCGATCAGCGCGCGCCTGATTGCCAACAAATCGGGCTTCAAATTCAAAACCGCAAGAATCGAGCAGCTGAGAGAGCAGCTTTCGGCACTCGTGGAGGACATATGATTCGCATCATCAAGGACAGCATCAATAAAAGAGACGAAATTTTCACCGTGAAGGAAGCGCGCGTGGACGTTAGCGCAACCGTTGCGGAAATCATTGCGAAGGTCAGAGCCGAGGGAGACGCGGCGCTGAAGTATTACACCGAGAAATTCGATAAGGCAAGCATCACCTCTCTTCGTGTCAGTGAGGAAGAGATCGCCGAAGCGGTTGCCTCCGTTGAGCCGGAATTCATCCGTATCCTGGAGGCCGCGGCAGAAAATATCCGCGCCTTCCATTCTCTGCAGAAGCGCGATGGCTTTGAGCTGAAGCGCGAAAACGGTGTCATCGTCGGCCAGAGAGTCACCCCCGTAGACGTTGCGGGCATTTACGTGCCGGGCGGCACGGCGGCTTATCCCTCCACGGTTCTGATGGATGCCATCCCCGCCGTGGTTGCGGGATGTGAGCGTGTGGTTATGGTAACGCCCCCTTCCAAGGACGGAAGGATCAATCCCGCCATTCTCGCCGCCGCCAAGGTTGCGGGTGTAAAGGAAATTTATAAGGTCGGCGGCGCGCAGGCGGTTGCCGCACTTGCATACGGAACCGAAACCGTTCCGAAAACCGATAAGATCGTCGGCCCCGGAAATGCCTTCGTTGCAGAGGCAAAGCGCCAGGTGTTCGGCGTTGTTTCCATCGATATGATCGCAGGCCCGAGCGAAATTCTCGTGGTTGCCGATGCGAAGAACGATCCCAAGGATATTGCCGCGGATCTTCTTTCTCAGGCAGAGCATGATAAGATGGCAAGTGCCGTTTTGGTAACGGATAGCGAAACCTTTGCGAAGGCGGTTTCTGCCGAGCTTGAGCGCCAGATCCCCTTGCTTGAAAGAGCGGAGATCGCTCGTGTTTCCATTGACGAAAACGGAAAGATCATCGTTGCCGAGAGCATCGATGCCGCCATCGAGATCGCAAACGGCATTGCGCCCGAGCATCTTGAGCTTTGTCTGGACGATCCCTTTGCTTACCTCGAAAAGGTAAAGCATGCAGGCTCTGTCTTCCTCGGAAGAAATTGCCCCGAGGCGATCGGAGACTATTTTGCAGGAACGAACCATACGCTTCCAACGAGTGGCACGGCAAGATTTTCCAGCCCCCTCTCGGTGGAGGATTTCGTAAAAACCACCCAGTATATCTATTATGATAAGGAAGCGCTTGGCAGGGTGGCAGAGGACGTTGCGTATTTCGCAAGGAAGGAAGGCTTAACGGCGCATGCCAAGAGTGCTGTTTGCCGCTTTGAAAAATAAAAATGAGCAAATTTTTGGTAGATAAATACACAAGCCTTGAGCCTTACACCCCGGGAGAGCAGCCCAAGGAGCGCAAATTTTTAAAGCTGAATACGAATGAATCTCCCTTTCCTCCTTCGCCCAAGGCAATCGCTATGGCGGCCGAGGAAGCCAAGCGCCTGATGCTCTATTCTGATCCGGAATGTAAAGAATTGTCTGCAAAAATGGCAGAAACGCTTGGTGTTTCGGTTGAAAACGTGATTCTGACCAACGGATCGGACGAGGTTCTGAACTTCGCTTTCATGGCATATTGCGATGAAAAATGCCCTGCCGTATTTCCCGATATCACCTATGGATTCTATAAGGTGTTTGCCGCGGTGAACGCATTGCCCTATGAGGAAATCCCTCTTCTTGAGGATTTCTCGATGCCCCTGGATGCGCTGAAAAGCGCAAAGGGAACGCTCTTTATCGCTAACCCCAATGCCCCCACGGGACTTCTGCTTCCGCTTTCCGAGATCGAGGCCTTGGTTGCCTCCGATCCTTCGCGCATCGTAGTTGTTGATGAGGCGTATATCGACTTCGGCGGCGAAAGCGCCGTTTCCCTCATCGGAAAATACGATAACCTTCTCGTAACGGGAACGTTTTCGAAATCCCGCTCCATGGCAGGCGCGCGCCTCGGCTTCGGCGTTGGCTCGCCCGCGCTCATCGCGGATCTGCATCGCATCCGCTATTCCACCAATCCCTATAACGTAAACCGCATGACGGCGGCGGCAGGTGTCGGCGCTCTCGCGGATAAGGAATATTTTGAAGAAAACTGCAAAAAGATCATCGCGGCGCGTGCGTATGCCGTGGCAGAGCTTTCCGCTCTCGGCTTTGAGATGACCGATTCGAAGGCAAACTTCCTTTTTGTCCGCCATGAAAAAATCGGCGGCGAGGTGCTTTATAAAGCGCTCAGAGAGAAGGGCGTTCTCGTTCGTCATTTCAGCGGCGCGCGCATCAAGGAGTATAACCGCATCACGGTTGGCTCTATGGAAGAGATGCAAACGCTCGTTCGCCTGATTAAGGAAATTTTGGAGGAAACGCTGTGAGAAGCTGTGAAATAAAAAGAAAAACCAATGAAACCGATATCGCTCTTTCTCTTGTGATTGACGGTAGCGGCGCATCCGAGATTCAGAGCGGATGCGGATTTCTCGACCATATGCTGACGCTTTTTGCAAAGCACGGCGGCTTCGACCTCTCTCTTACCTGCAAGGGTGACGTGGAGGTGGATTATCATCACAGCGTGGAAGATATCGGCATCTCTCTCGGCAAGGCCTTTGCTGAGGCTCTGGGGGATAAGAAGGGCATCTGCCGCTACGGAAGCATGATCCTTCCCATGGATGAAACGCTGATTCTTTCCGCCGTGGATATCAGCGGCCGCGCTTATTACGTGAGCGACCTTTCCATGCGCGCCAAGAAGGTTGGCGATTTTGATGTTGAGCTTGTAGACGAATTTTTCCAGGCCTTTGCGCAGAATGCGGGCATCAACCTGCACGTGCGCCAGCTTGCGGGCAAGAATACCCATCATATCATTGAGGGTATTTTCAAATCCGTGGCAAGAAGCCTGCGCGCCGCCACCGCGATCGATGCAAGATTTTCGGATGCCGTTCCTTCCACGAAGGGGGTTCTCTGATGATAGCGATCGTTGATTACGGCGTTGGAAATCTCTTTTCTTTAAGCTCCTCCTTCCGCGCCATTGGCTTTGAAGCGGTGATCACCTCCGATCCTGCCGTGATCCGCGCGGCGGAGAAGATCATTCTCCCCGGCGTCGGTGCATTTGAGGATGCCGCAAAGAAGCTTTTTGCCTCGGGGCTTGGCGATCTCGTGATCGAGGAAGCGAAGGCAGGAAAGCCCATCATGGGCATATGCCTTGGCATGCAGCTGCTGTTCGACCGTAGCTTCGAATACGGCGAGCATAAGGGCCTCGGCCTTATCAAGGGCGATATCCGCCCGATCTCGGATGTGATTCCGAAGGATCTGAAAATTCCGCACATCGGCTGGAATGCCCTGCATTTCTCAGCGCCCCTCGCGCCGATCTTCAAGTATCTTAAGGAGGGGGATCACGTGTATTTTGTGCATTCCTTCTACGGTGCAAACTGTGAGGATAGCGTGATCGCCACCACGGAATACGGCGCAAGCTTGACGGCCGCGGTAGGAAAGGGCAACGTATTCGGATGTCAGTTCCATCCCGAGAAGAGCGGCGAGGTTGGTCTTTCCATTCTTCGTGCCTTCTGCGAAATGGAGGTAATAGCGTGAAATAACTTCACCTATGTTTTACTTAAGTGTTCACGCTATCAAATTTTCGCGATTTGGAACCTGAATCCAAATCGATGCAAGCATTACCGAAAATTCATTTACGCTTTGTGCGATCGCCATAGGCGACAGAATGGAGATTAAAATGAAAATTTTCCCCGCAATTGATTTGTATGGCGGCAAGGCCGTTCGCCTCTATAAGGGTGATTACGCGCAAATGACCGTCTATAGCGAAAATCCCGTTGAGGTGGCCTTGGATTTCAAGGCCGCAGGCGCAGAATGGATCCATCTCGTGGATCTCGAGGGCGCAAGAGACGGTGATACCCCCAATCTTGAGGTCGTTCGCAAGATCGTTTCGGAAAGCGGTCTGAAGGCCGAGGTGGGCGGCGGTATCCGCAGTCTTGAAGTAATAGAAAAGTATATGGAAGCAGGCGTTCAGCGCGTCATTCTCGGAACGGCCGCCGTCACCGATCCCGCCTTCCTTGAAGCCGCCGTGAAAAAGTACGGCGAGAAAATCGCCGTTGGCGTGGATATCAAGGATGGATGCGTTGCCATCAAGGGCTGGAAGGAAACCTCCTCTCTCGAGGCATTTGAATTCTGTCGCAGGCTGGAAGCCCTCGGCGTGCGCACCGTCATCAGCACCGATATCTCCAAGGACGGCGCGATGCAGGGTGCAAACCACGAGCTTTACGATGCGATGCGCTCCGAGCTTGGTATGCAGATCATCGCCTCGGGCGGCGTAACCGATATCTCGGATATCAAGCGCCTCGCGGCTATGAATCTTTACGGCGCGATCATCGGAAAAGCATACTATACGAAGGCGATCTCGCTGAAGGAAGCAATCGAGGTGGCAAAATGATAACGAAAAGAATTATCCCTTGCCTGGATGTAAAAAACGGCCGCGTGGTAAAGGGTGTCAATTTTGAAGGCCTTGCGGACGTAAACAGTCCCGTGGCGCTCGGTCAGTATTACAGCGCCTGCGGTGCAGACGAGCTGGTGTTTTACGATATCACCGCATCTGCGGAGGGAAGAGCCCTCTTCACGGATATTCTTCGTGAGGTTGCAAGCACCATTTTCATTCCGCTGACGGTTGGCGGCGGTATCAATACCGTTGCAGATTTTGACCGCGTGCTTAAATGCGGCGCGGATAAGGTCAGCGTCAATTCCGGCGCGATCAAAAATCCCAATCTGATCTACGAGGCCGCAAAGCTTTATGGCGACCAGTGCGTGGTGCTTTCCGTTGATGCCAAGCGCGTAGACGGCGTGTATCGTGTGTTCGCCAAGGGCGGAAGAGAAAATACGGGCATGGATGCCCTGGAATGGATCAAGCGCGGCATCTCGCTCGGCGCGGGTGAGATCGTTCTGAATTCGATCGATACGGACGGTGTGAAAAAAGGCTTTGACCTTGAAATGCTTGCCGCCGTTTGCGAGTTTGCAACCGTTCCTGTCATCGCCTCGGGCGGCGCGGGATGTGTCGAGGATTTTATCACTCTTTTTAAGACACTTCCCACCGTGGATGCAGGCCTTGCCGCCTCTATCTTCCACTTTGGCGAGGTGAAAATCCCGGACCTCAAGGAGCGCTTGAAGGCCGAGGGAATCCCCGCGAGAATTTGATTTTAACCAATAAATGTAAAGAAGGATTTGCAAAATGCTGAATATTGATG
>JAZQWS010000276.1:0-9432 GCA_045632465.1 Eubacteriales bacterium | reverse complement strand
CTTTTTTGCCTATGGAAAAATGGAAAAGGTTGTGCTATAATATAGGTATAAAAATATAAGATGCCATAGGTATCTTTGTTTTACTTCCCCTGTTAGTCAAAAAAGTTTTATATACATAGGAGACATTGTATGAAAAAACTGCAAAAAATCTTGATCATGACCGTTATGGTCGCTCTGCTGGTTGGCCTTGGTGCAATCGCATCCTCCGCCGCCGCAACGATGACGCCCGCCAAGGTGATCGGTGAGTCTGACGGATCTCAGTCCACCACGAACACGAACACCACGACGACGGTTGTTTCCAAGTCGGCAAACAAGTATTATCAGGTCGACTTCAATGCCAGCGGTGCAAACGTTAACTTCGCATCCTCTTCGAACTACGCGTTCCTCGGCAAGGGCGACTACATCGTTATGGAGTTTGACTTCATGGCTGAGGACTGGACGACGGTTAAGAGCATTCTTATCGGTTGGAACTCCCGTAACGCTAGCGGCGGTGCTCTGAACGATATGCACTTCACCTTTGGTAACAACAACGGTGCGCCCACGATTTCCGGCTCTCCCCTTGCAGGTAGTGTTACGCTTGATCCCACCCCCGGTGTATGGCATCACTTCACCATGGTGGTTCAGATCGGCGGTGAGCACACCATTAAGTCCGGCACGAATCTGACCGCAGTAAAGGGCCAGGATGCCGTTGAGGCTTATGCATACGTAGACGGCGAGCTGTTCGCAAAGAACCTTATCGGCGACGGTAAGGAGTTCTGGTCCACCGATACGACCTTCTATCAGTCCTTACGTATGACGGCAGGAACCGGCAACAGAATCTGCATGGATAACCTTCGTATCGTGCAGTATGAATCCAACCGCGAGCTTCGTGACTTCTTCAATGCCAGAACGAAGACCGGCGAGATTCCTAACCTTAACGAAGCAAGCTATCCCTTCCTTGCATACGATGCAGATTACGAGTATCCTCTCGGTGAACCCAACTGCAAGGTAGTTGAGCTGAACGGTAACGAGAGATTTTTCGACCGTTTTGATAAGGCAACCAAGTATGCGGCATCTTCCTCCGGCTCTAAGGTGGTTCTTTTGGCGGATATCGCAGGTGCGCAGATTAAGTATCCCGTAAAGGTCGACCGTGCAGGCTTCGAGCTGGATTACACGGTTCTTCCCAGCCTTCGTGCTGAAGAAAGTGCTTACCTGAACCCCATCACCGGTGAGCTTTCCACCGAGCTTTCCTTCATTAAGAAAACTAAGTACGCTTATTATCGTTGGGCACTTGACCATACCGGCGAGGTATTTGATTCTCGCGGATACACGCCTCTCGCAGTTGGCGAGGCAATTGCTTACAACGGCAATGAGTTCGCAAAGTCCTACTATCGTGACGGTGTGCTTTACACCTTCGGCGGTCAGTGGCGCGCAAATGGCGCAGAGATTAGCACCGTTCCTGCATATGCAGTGAACTCCTACTACACGCTGACTCCCGTAATCACCGCTCAGAACGTTTATGCGATCGTTGAGACGATGGAAGGTTCTGTGGTTTACGCGCTCAGCTCCGAAGAGGTTGCTGCCGCAGTAGCAGCTGCCGCTAAGGGTGCAACCGTAACCCTTGTTAAAGATGTTGTTCTCGATGCTCCTCTGATCATCAACAACAAGATCACGCTTGATCTTGCAGGTAAGACCATCACTTCCTCTGCAGATGGCGCTATCCAGCTTGCCGATACCGCAGCAGGAACGGTGATCACCTCCTCCGCAGCAGGTGCAAAGATTAACGCGAACGTAGCATTTGAAACCGCTTGCGCATTCACCTTCAAGGGTGAAAACGTTCTTACCACCGCCACCGCGGCTCTCAAGGTTGCAGACGGCGCAGTTGTTAAGGGCCTTGTAATTGACGGCGGTGTGTTCCTTCTCAGCGGTGATACCGCTCTCGTGATCGGCGCAGAGGCTTCTCTTGCGGCTGATATCGATGCAGTTCTGATTGCAGACGGTGCGGTTCTTGCTGATCCTGCCGCTGCTTATGCGCTCACTCTTGGTGGCGCTCTCTCCGGCGTAAGCATTCCTGCTTCCGCAGAGTCCACGGTTGTTCTCGCTAAGGGCGCTCTTCTTTCGGATGCAAGCTCCTTCGCAGGTGCGGCACTTCCCGAGGGTGTATCCCTTGCAGGCGAAACTCTTGTAATCGCAGCCGCAAAGGTTGAGGGCGAAAACGGTCTTGCAACCGCTTATAAGGTTGTAGATGCTTCCGAGGCCGCTCTGATCATTTGGGAAGAGGGCGTTGGTGAATACGTTCTTCCCGGCGAGTCTGTTTACTACCTCTATTCCGATTACTACGATGCAACCAAGTTCTACACGCCGAACGGTGAGTATAACTTTGCAGGCGAGGATGTAGAGGTAATTGGTAATGTGGTTGATGCCGCTTGGGCAGGCAAGACCGTTGCAGCAACGCCTCTCTTCGATGCAACCTCCTTCTACGTTGTAGTTGAAAAGACCGATGGAACGTTTGATGCATACGTTGATGCAACCAACCTTTCCACTTTGATGACCTCCGGTAAGTATGAGGCAGGCGCTAAGTTTGCACTTGGCCGCAAGAACATGCTTCTTGAAAACGTTGTTCTGACCACCGATTACACGCTGGATCTGAATGGCTACGGTCTGTATATCCTTGGTGCAAACAAGATCGTTGGCGCAACGCTGACTGTTGAGTCCTCTGTTGCAGGCGCTGTTCTGTATTCCGAGGCGGCAGATGCCTTCGTTTGCGAGGGCGGCGCAGAGTTCATCGTTGATGAAGAGAACGTAACCGCAATTTTCGGCGAATAATTAAAAAAATCGAAGCTTTGCTTCAAAAATAAAAAATCACCTGTCACCCTTTGGGCGGCAGGTGATTTTTTTGCCTTTCTTCATATATATTATATAATAGCATATGAGGAGGCGGAAAAAATGGAGTATGGAAGAAAAAAGGGAAGCATTACCGTTCTGATCGGAACGCGGCCGGAGGGGATCAAGCTTTGCCCGCTGATCCTTCGGATGCATACGTGCGGACTTGACCCTTGCGTGATCCGTTCCGGTCAGCACGGGGAAATGCTGGACGAGGTACTTTCCTCTTTTGCGGTTTCTGCGGATATTTCTTTGCCTGCGATGTATTTCGGAGAGGATCTTTCGTCCCTGCTTTCGCATTTGATTGCATCCATAGGCAAGGTTTTTCAAAGCCTTGCGCCTCCGCTTGTGATCGTTCAGGGCGATACGGCAACCGCCTATGCAGGCGCGCTCGCGTCCTTCCTCCTGCGCATTCCGATTTTGCACGTGGAGGCAGGCTTGCGCTCGGGCGATCCGTTTTCTCCTTTTCCCGAGGAAAGCTTCCGAAAAAGCATTGCCTCCATGGCATCCCTGCATATTGCGCCATCGCCCGAGGCCATGATGCATCTTTGGCGCGAGGGCGTTGAAAAGCGCCGCGTATTCTTGTATGGAAATACCGTTGCGGATGCCCTGCGGTATTTTCTCCCCGCAAACGTGCAAAAAAGCAAAACACTTTTGCTGACATTGCATCGGAGAGAGCATAGTGAGCAAGCCCTGCGGGGCATTTTTTCTGCCGTGCGCGCTTTGATGGAGCGCTTTTTGGATCATTCGCTTGTCTATCCCGTGCATCCAAGTCCGCGCGTGCGATCCGTGGCAGAGCAAATGCTGGGAGGGCTTTCGCGTATATCTCTCGTTCCGCCGCTGGCACCGCCTGCCTTTTATCCCCTCCTTGCCGCCGCCCCCTTGGTGCTAACGGATTCGGGCGGCATCCAGGAGGAGGCGGCGCTTCTCGGCGTTCGCACCCTGGTTTTGCGGGAGCAAACCGAGCGGGAAAGCGAGCTTCTTTCGGGCAAAATCTGCCTCGCGGGCACGGAGCCGAATCGCATTTTTTCGCTTGCCTCAGCGCTCCTTTCCGAGCCGCAGAAAAAAAGAAAGGAGAGCCTTTTCGGCTCTCCAAGTGCGAGAATATGCAAACTGCTCTTGTCATTTAAAGAATGCGGCTTTGATATGCAACGGCTTTTCCGATGATTTTAACGCTCTCAAGCTCCTCGCCAATATAAACCAAAGGCTCGTATTTCGGATTTTCGGGAGAAAGCACGAGCTTGTTTTTGTCGGGATAAAAATAAACGCGCTTAAGCGTTGCCTCATCCCCGATGATAACGGCGGCGATCTCTCCGTTTTCAACGGTATCCTGCGCGCGGATAAAAACGATATCCCCGTCAAAAATCCTTGCGCCGATCATGGAGTCCCCGCTGGCCGAGAGGCAAAAGTCTGCATCAATATCGTTGCCCGGTGTGCAGAAGCTTCCATATTCGCTGGTGGCGTAAATCGGCGTGCCGCAGGCAATGCGGCCAAGCAAGGGGAGCCGCTTGTGCGCGATCGGCGCGGATAGCGGAGCATCGTCTTCTCTCCATCCCATCAGCGCGGCGGGCGTTGTCTGCAATGCGGTTGCCAGCGCCTCCACCTTTTCGGGCGGGATGTTGGAGATCGTTCCGTTTTCGTATCTATGAATGGTCTGCTTGCTCGTGCCGATGCGCTCAGCCAGCTCCTCCAGCGTCATCCCGAGCGCCTTGCGGTGCTTTTTCAGCTCCTCTGAAATCATACGTCACTCCTTTTTTATTATTGTTAAAAAAACTTTGCTTTTGTTGTAATCATTATAACACAAAGTCACCTGATACGCAATAGTTTTTTTGAAAAAATCGAAAAAAATCGAAAAAATCACTTGACAATTGACTTTTGTTGTGTTATCATAGTCACGCAACAGGTTACCCGTTTTGCATTTTTCCACGAATAAGTGACGAAAGGAGAGGATTTTCGGTGGCAAAGGAATGGAGCGAGAGCGAGGATGCGTTCAGCACGGAATCGCCCATTATTCTCGGGAGAGAGATTCATGCCTTGGCTGCTCGCAGTCGCACCTTGAGTGCGCGCTTTAACGTTCGGGAGCTGATCGCTCCCATGCTGTTTTTGGGGGTATCGCAGGTATCGGCAGAGGCTTTGTTTTCTGCCATGCATGCACTTTCGGAGGCGAGGCGTAGCCTTGCTTCCTTGGAGGAAAAGATTTTTCTTTTGCTCTCGGAGCTATCGCTTGTATCAGAGGGAGGTGTTGCCTGATGAAAAACGAGCAAAGATCCGTGGAGCAAACTATAAATAAAAAGGAAGCGGCAGAGGGGGAGCCGCTTCCGCAGAGCGTGGATGCGCTGGCATCGGCGCTTTGTGCCGATTATTTTCGCCGAGAGCGCGCCATCAAGGATGGAGATGCGCCCTTGCGCGTTCGGATGGAATACGAATATCTGAATCACCGCATTTATGCGGCGGCGCGCGAGCTTTGCGACGGAGAGGAGGATGCGATCGGCTATATCGAGGAGATCGGCGCAAAGCGCGGATATGCCAAAAGCCGATTCACCGTCAGCGAAAAGACCTATAAAATTAAAAAGCGAGAGGTGAAGCTGAATATTCTTCGCCGTCTCTATCTTTTGGGAAACGAGCGCGCACGTAAAGAAGGAGAGGCACTCGGCGCGCAAGGAGATCGGGAAAAAATGCCCTCCGAAAAATAAAAATTATCCGCTTTCTTTTTTTTGACAACTTTTTCATTTTTCATTTGATATAATAGCAGCATCAGAGCCGCAAGGATCGGCAAAAAAAGGATGTGTGCTATGAACGAAAATCTTTCTCTGTCCTATGAGGCAGACGTATTGCGAGCCTCGCTTTTATGCGAGGTGGATCACCATAAGGCAAAGCCTCTGCGCGAGGCGATCGACCGCGCGGTGTTCACCCATCATCCCCGCGTTTTAGAGTTGGATTTCTCCGGTGTTCGCTTTATGGATAGCTCCGCAATCGCGCTGATTCTCGGCCGCTCGGCTTTAGGAGAGGATCTGGGCTTTTCTCTGGTGCTGACGGGGTTAACCAAAACGGCGGAGAAGCTGCTTCGCCTCTCGGGCATCGAGGGGAGAAAGAATATAACCGTGCGGCGGCCTTCCATCGGATGAGAAAAAGAGACGTGAGGACGAGAGAATGAAAAGGATTGTCAATGAAATGAAGCTGCGCCTTCCCGCAAGAAGCGAAAACGAGGGCGCGGCGCGAAGCGCCATCAGCGCCTTTGCCGCGATTTTGAATCCAACGGTGGAGGAGCTGGGAGACGTGCGCCTTGCGGTGAGCGAGGCGGTAACGAATGCCATCGTTCATGCATACGGTGGCGACGAGAGCGGGCTTATATACATATCGGTTCGTTTGTATGAGGATCGCGAGATCAGCGTTGAAATTGCAGACAAGGGATGCGGAATTGAAAACGTTGAGCAGGCGAAAGAGCCGTTTTTCACAACGGGAAGCGGCGAAGAGCGATGTGGAATGGGCTTTCTCGTGATGCAGAGCTTTATGGACGTATTGTCCGTAAAATCCAAGGTCGGCCGTGGAACAACGGTGCTCATGAGAAAAAAACTGCGCCCTTAACCGTGGGGGATCGCATGAGCGAAAGGGTGCAAAAGGGCGGGAGCGCCTATGATAAAAATCTGTCTCTTCTGGCGGCCTACCGCGCGGGAGACCGATCTGCGGGAGAGGAGCTCGTGCTTCTCAATCGGCCGCTGATCTATCGCATCGTCGGCCGATTTTCGGGCAGGCATAGCGATGTGGAGGAGCTTGTGGAGGTGGGAAGCATCGGCCTTGTCAAGGCGATCAACACCTTTGATTTTTCCAGGGAATGCGCGTTTTCCACCTATGCCGTTCCGCTGATCATGGGGGAGATCCGCCGCTTTCTCAGAGACGATGGGCCGATCAAGGTGTCCAGGGAGGAAAAGCGGCTTTGCGCGCTCCTCAGCGCAAAAAGGGAAGAAATGCTCGCGCAGGGCCTTCGCCCAACCGTGGAGGATCTGGCCAATGCCGTGGGCGTTTGCGCCTCCGATGCGGCGGCCGCGCTATCCTCGGGCGGCGCAGTGCGCTCGCTCTCCGAGCCCGCCTTTGCGGAGGAGGATCTGTCGCTTGAGAGCATGGTGTACGATGAGGATGCGGAGGTTCGCTTTTTCGATAAGCTCTCTCTTCATATGGCAATGGAGCTTCTGGGAGAGGAGCAAAGGCGCTTGATCCTTCTTCGCTATTTCCGCGATTATTCCCAGCAACGAACGGCGGAGATCCTCGGAATCACGCAGGTAAAGGTTTCGCGTGAGGAAAAAAAGATCCTCGAAAAGCTCCGTGCCGTTCTGCTTTAAGAGGCACTTTCCAAATGTTAACAATATGTGAAAGTCTAAAAAAACTATTGATTTTTCTCTCATATTAGTATAAAATATAAGAGTACGGTTTAGCACTCTCGTGTTTTGAGTGCTAAAATCAAATTCAGGAGGTATGATCATGAAAATTAAGCCTTTATTTGATAAGGTTGTAATTAAGCGCATTGAAGCGCAGGAAACCACGAAGGCCGGCATTCTTCTGCCCGGCTCCGCGCAGGAAAAGCCCCAGATGTCCGAGGTTGTGGCAGTTGGCCCCGGCGGCATGGTAGACGGCAAGGAGATCGTTATGACTCTTTCCGTGGGCGATCGCGTGATCGTTGGAAAATATAGCGGCACCGAGGTGAAGCTGGACGGCGTTGAGTACATGGTTGTCAGCCAGTCGGATATCCTGGCCGTAATCGAAGACTGAGATTTTTAGGAGGAACATTGAATGTCTAAGGAAATTTTGTATGGAACGGATGCCAGAGCCGCCCTTCTTCGCGGTGTGGATAAGCTGGCAGATACCGTTAAGATCACGCTCGGCCCCAAGGGCAGAAACGTGGTTCTTGATAAGAAGTTTGGCGCTCCCCTCATCACCAATGACGGTGTAACCATCGCAAAGGAGATCGAGCTTGAGGATGCCGCTGAAAATATGGGTGCTCAGCTCGTTCGCGAGGTTGCAACCAAGACCAACGATGCAGCGGGTGACGGAACTACTACCGCAACCCTTCTTGCTCAGGCTCTCATCCACGAGGGCATGAAGAACGTTGCCGCAGGCGCAAACCCCATGGTGCTCCGCAAGGGTATCTTCAAGGCGGTTGACGCCGCAATCGCAGAGCTCGCCGCGCAGTCCAAGAAGGTAAGCGGAAGCGCTGATATCGCGCGCGTTGGCGCAATCTCCGCAGGTGACGATACCATCGGTAGCTTGATCGCGGATGCAATGGATAAGGTAAGCTCTGACGGCGTTATCACCGTTGAGGAGTCCAAGAGCGCAGAGACCTATAGCGAGGTTGTTGAGGGTATGCAGTTTGACCGCGGCTACCTCTCTCCTTATATGGTAACCGACACCGAGAAGATGGAGGCCGTGCTTGACGATTGCATGATCCTCATCACCGATAAGAAGATCTCCTCCGTGCAGGATATTCTGCCCGTTCTCGAGCAGATCATGCAGGCAGGCAAGAAGCTTCTCATCATCGCAGAGGATGTTGAGGGCGAGGCTCTCACCACGCTTGTGCTCAATAAGCTTCGCGGAACCTTCACCGTTGCGGCCGTTAAGGCGCCCGGCTTCGGCGATCGCCGCAAGGAAATGCTCCAGGATATCGCGATTCTCACGGGCGGGGAGGTGATCACCTCCGAGCTTGGTCTGGATCTCAAGGATGCAAGCATTGCTCTGCTTGCTCGCGCAAGACAGGTTAAGATCAATAAGGAAAACACCATCATCGTTGGTGGCTTTGGCGAGAAGTCCGCGATCGATGAGCGCGTTGGCCAGATCCGCGCCGCTCTGGAGATCACCACCTCCGAGTTCGATAAGGAAAAGCTCCTCGAGCGTCTTGCTAAGCTTGCAGGCGGCGTTGCCGTAATCAAGGTTGGCGCGGCCACCGAGGTTGAAATGAAGGAAAAGAAGATGCGCATCGAGGATGCCCTGAACGCAACCAAGGCTGCTGTGGAAGAGGGTATCGTTGCAGGTGGAGGAACCGCTCTGATCAACGTTATGAGCGCGGTTGAGGCCGTGATCGCAACCCTCGAGGGAGACGAAAAGACCGGTGCTGCCATCGTTCTCAAGTCCCTCATGGCTCCCATGAAGCAGATCGCTGATAACGCAGGTCTTGATGGCGCCGTTATCATCGCCAAGATCCGCGAGAGCGGCAAGGTTGGCTTCGGCTTCGATGCTTATAAGGAAGTTTACTGCGATATGATGGAGGTTGGTATCGTTGACCCCGCAAAGGTAACCCGTTGCGCGCTCCAGAATGCCGCATCCATCGCATCCACGGTTCTCACCACCGAGGCCGTTGTAAGCGAGAAGAAGGAAGAGAAGCCCGCTATGCCTCAGGGCGCTGAAGGCGGCATGGGCGGCATGTATTAATTGGCTTGGATATTTTAGTATAAAGAGTAGACCGCTTCCGCTTGGTATATTAAAAAAACTACGCAAACAAAAAACGAGGAATAGGGTTGTACCCTAAAGGACAGTTTTACCTACCGACAGGAAAAACAGAAACCGCAGATTGATTTTCTGCGG
>JAZQWS010000275.1:0-5750 GCA_045632465.1 Eubacteriales bacterium | reverse complement strand
CGAGGATAAGATCTCCTCGCTCCGCCGCTTCAAGGATGACGTAAAAGAGGTTGCAGACGGATACGAGTGCGGTGTTGGACTTGAAAAGTTTAACGACATCAAAGAAGGCGATATCCTCGAGGCATTCATTATGGAAGAGGTCGCAAGATGACATTTTGCAAATAATTCTTTGCAAAAGTATGCATTTTAACATCAAAATCGCGCACAAAGCCGAAAGGTAAGTGCGCGATTTTTTTGTTTTTTGGATCTGTTTTTTTGCTTTTGCATAAGCGGAATCCGCTTTTTGCCGTTTTTTCTTAAAATCATACGCTCTACGTGCGCGCGGAAAAATCTTTTCTATCGCGCGCATATTTTTTAACATCCTCTTGCAAATTGCTTGAAAGTGGTGTATAATAGATTTATAATGGAATTTTATAATTATTTGGAGGACACGCGGATGGAGCAGATTTACACCATACCGGTCAACGAGGCTTTTGATGCAGGACTTGCTGAGGGCACTTGCGTTTGCCCTTTCTGCACGCTTTACAAGAAGCTTCAGGAGGATGAGCTTGATATCATTCTCGGCGCATCCATGATGGAGCCGGATATCCGCATTATGACGAATAAGCAGGGCTTTTGTCCGACGCATTTTAAGAAAATGCTTTCGAGAAAGCGCCGCCTCGGCATGGGACTCATGCTGGAAAGCCATCTGCCCGAGGTGCAGAATCGCCTGAAAGGCTCGCCGATCTCCCGCCTTGCCTCCATCAGCTCGCTTCTTTCATTGGAGCAGGATTGCTACGTTTGCAAGCGCATCGATAAAAATCTGAATGCAATGATCGCCACGGCGGTTTATCTTTACGGAACGGATGAGGCTTTCCGAAAGAAGTTTTCCGCCCAGCCGCTCTTCTGCCTGCCGCATTATCGCATGATGATCGACTATGCAAGCAAGAAGATGGGAAAGAAGGAATTCAAGGAATTTTTTCCCATTGCGGAGGGCATCGTGAGCGCATATCTTGAGACTCTGCAAAAGGACGTTAGCTGGTTCTGCAAAAAATTTGACTACCGTTACGACGAAGAGCCGTGGTATAACTCCAAGGATTCGATCGAGAGAAGCATCCGCTTCCTCTCCTCGGACAACGGAGAGATTGAATAAGATTTAGTATTTCCGAATATCACAACCGACGAAAGGAAATCCGCCTATGATCATCGAGAAAATCAACGTAAAAAGCTTTGGAATGCTTCGCGATATGTCTATGGAATTCTCGGATTCCGTAAACGTAATCGAGGGGCAGAACGAGGCCGGCAAGAGCACGCTTGCCGCATTTATCAAATATATGCTCTACGGCTTTGAGGGCGTGGACAGCGAGGATAACATCAGCGAGCGCCGCAAGCGTGTGAACTGGGATACCGGACGCGCGGAGGGCTCTATGGTCGTGCGCGTGCGCGGCAGACGCTATCTGATCAACAGAACTACTGTTCTGGTGGATCCCACCGCCACGAGAGGCACGTACAAAGAGGATTGCACGATCGTGGATCTGGAGACGGGAACGCCCGCCTTCGGTAAATCCCCTGCGGGTGAGGTTTTCTTCGGCGTGAAGCGAGAGCTCTTTGAGAACACCGCCTTTGTTGGCGCGCTCGGAGAGGCGCGTATTGCCGAGAATACCGTCAAGGAATCCATTGAGAATATTCTTTTCTCCGGAAGCGAGCGCCTCAGCTCTCAGAAGGCGGCCGCCAAGATCAGCGATAAGATGGAGGCCCTTTTACATAAGACGGGCTCGGGCGGCGCGATTTATGAGCTGGAGCAGAAGAGAGAGGCTCTGCAGGAGGAGCTGACAAAAACCAACGAGGCAAACCATCTCGTTCTTGCCAAGGAAGCGGAGCTTCATGAGATCCGCGCGCGCCGCGATGCATCCGAGAAGAAGAGGGATCATTACTATGAGCTGGATTCCTGCTATAAGAACGTAATGTTGATCCGCAGCTTCGATAAGCTGCATGATACCGAAAAGGAATTTGAGCAGAGAAGCGAGGCGCTTGCCGAGTTTGTCGAGGCAAACACGCGCAATCATTTCGCGCCCACGCCCGAATATCTTACCGACCTGGCGGTTGCGCGTCGCACTGTGACCGACACGTATCGCCGCATGATCGAAACGAGAGAGCGCTATTCCGAGCGCAAAAACGCCGTTGGCATCACGCCCGGAATCGAGCAGGCAATCGCCCTTTCGGATACCGCAGGCGGCGAGGCGGCCGTTTTGCAGGAATCGGGCGCACTCAAGAAGAAGAAAATGCGCGGTATCGCGCTTTCCTGCATCGGTGGGCTCGCGGCTCTTTTTGCGCTGGTCGCGCAGATCGTTGCCACCGGCGCGCTTGCCAAGGTTCTGCCCCGCATCGGCCTCGGTGCTCTGGCGCTCGGCGGCGTTTGCCTTTGCATATGCGCCTTGCTTGAGTTCCGCAAGAGCATGGATCGCCAGAAGGCGCTCTGCGAAAAGTTTGGAACGCAGAATCCCGAGGAGCTGGCCGCAAAGATCGCCGTGATCGCGGAAAACCGCCGCAAGAGAGACGATATTCTGCAGAGCACGCAGGATGCAAAAACCGCCGCTGAGGATGCGAAGAGAGAATACGATGAGGCGAAGAAGGAGCTCACCGGCGTTATTTTGCGCTGGGGCGAGGAGCCTCCGACCTCGGGACTCAACGAGTTTCTGGATCGTCTGGAAGCGAAGACTTCGGCCTTCCTTGAGCAGAAAAACCGCCTTTCCGATGAGAAGAATCGCACGGAAATGCTGATGAAGGAGATCCGTCGCTCGCTTGCGGATACGAGCGAGATCGATATTCGCGCCAGAGTTGCGCCCTTGAGACGCAAGGCGCTGACGGACGTGAACCATCAGGAGCTCCTTGAGGGCATTGAGAAGTGCAAGACCGAGATCGAAACGCAGGATCAGAGAGCCGCTGAGGTGGAAAACGAGCTTGCCTCGCTGAAGCTTCGCGCAAGAGATCCCGGCGAGCTTCTGACGAAGATCCAGGCGTTGGATGCGCAGATCGCAAAGCTTCGCCTGCATCATAAGGCTTATTACATTGCGCACGAGGCTGTCGTTTCTGCGGCAGAGAATCTGCGCGAGGAGATCTCCCCCCGTCTCGGTGCGTACGCAACGCGCCTGATGGAGGTCATGACGCAGAAGAAATACACTGACCTCGATATTTCCGACGGTATGCGCGTTACCTTCAAGAATGCAAACGGCGAAACGAGATCTGCGGACTTCCTTTCGGGCGGAACGCAGGATATGACCTACATTGCCGTTCGTATGGCTTTGATCGATATGCTTTACACCGAGAATCCCCCGATCTGCTTTGATGAGAGCTTTGCGCATCAGGATAACCTGCGCGCCGCCGGCATGATGGAGGCGATCCGCTATCTCTCCGAGGAGGAGGGACGGCAGAGCTTTATCTTCACCTGCCGTGCAAGAGAAACCGCCCTGGCCACCGAGAATATCGCAGGTGCGGGCATTTACAAGCTGGAGGCGCGCGATCTGATCGGCTGATCCTCCGAAAAATAAGGACTGAAAGGGCTTGGCTTGTTGCCAAGGCGTGTGACGGATATGTCTAAAAAGATTTTGCTCGTGGGAAGCGCCAATATGGATCTTTCCATGAATATGCTCCGCGTTCCGGAGGCGGGAGAAACGCTTCTGGATGATGGCGGCGTTGCCTATCTTCCGGGCGGCAAGGGCGCAAATGCCGCCGCCGCGATCGCCCGTCTCGGCGGTCATTGCGTTTTCTGCACCAAGCTTGGCGCGGATCTGCACGGACAGAAGCTTTACGAATACTACAAGGATTGCGGCATCGACACCTCCTACGTGAAGGTAGATCACGATCAAGCCACGGGGCTTGCCGTTGTGATGAAGGAAGCAAGCGGGGAAAACCGCATCGTTCTCTATCCCGGCGCAAACACGATGCTGTCGGCGGAGAACGTGCAGGAGGCCTTTAACTGTGCGCCCGACGCCGTGTATCTTGGCTTTGAAATTCCGTTTTCTGTGGCGGCGAGCGCGGCAAGACTTGCCGCGGCGCGCGGTATTCCCGTTTTCGTGGATGCCGCACCGGCGGATGAATCGCATCCTCTGGACACTCTGCCTCCTCTGGAGATCTTTTCTCCCAACGAGACCGAAACGAAAACCTACACCGGCATCGTTCCCTTCGGAACGCAGGATTGCCTTCGCGCGGCGCTGAATCTTTGCCGCAAGGTGAAGTGCAAGCACCTTGTGATCAAGCTTGGCTCTCGCGGTGCTTTTATTTACGACGGAAAGCATTACGATATGATTCCTGCCTTCCGCGCAGATAAGGTGGTAGACACCACGGCCGCAGGCGATGCCTTTACGGCGGCGATGACGCTTCGCTA
This sequence comes from Eubacteriales bacterium, assembly GCA_045632465.1. Classification (GTDB taxonomy): domain Bacteria; phylum Bacillota; class Clostridia; order Oscillospirales; family CAG-272; genus UBA1740. Next base: position 1,387 of record JAZQWS010000275.1, on the reverse strand, counting down.
TCTTGAAAACGGCGGCGATATCAAGGATGCCGTTCGTTACGGTGCGGCCGCAGGCGCGCTGACGGTTGCCAAAAAAGGCGCGGCCTCCTCGATCCCCTCGAAGGAAGAGGTTCTTGCTTTTCTTGAAAGAAATCCGATCTGATTTCGTGATCGTGAAGTCACCATACCTGAATGGAGATTCTTATGAAAAATTATAAGCTTACGGAAATATCCTTTCCCTCCGCAGATGAAAAGCATACGATATACGGCGAGATCTACGAGCCCCTTTCGGGCGAGGTGCGCGGCGTTGTTCAGCTGGCGCACGGCATGACCGATTACGTTGCGAGATACGAATGGCTCGCCTCGGCGCTGACCGATGCGGGATACGTTTTCGCGGGGCATTGCCACCTCGGCCACGGCAAGAGCGCGGGCAAAGAGGAGGATCTCGGCTATTTTGCAAAGAAGAACGGAATTTCTCTGCTTCTTTCGGATATGCATCGCATGAATAAGCTTTTGCGCGGCGCTTATCCCGCAAAGCCGATCATCGTTCTCGGCCATAGCATGGGCTCTTTTATTGCAAGACTTTATACCGCACAGCATCCGCATCATATGGATGCCTGCGTGATCCTCGGCACGGGCGGGAAAAATCCGCTGCAGCCGCTTGGCGTTGGGCTTTGCTCGCTCCTCTCTCTCTTTCTGGGAGACCGCCATCGCAGCTCGCTGATCTCCGCAATGTCCACGGGGCGCTATAAGAAGATGTTTCCCGGAGAGGGAACGACCGCATGGCTCACGCGCGATCCCGCGCGCGTCAGCACGTATAAAAGCGATCCTTATTGCAGCGTGACCTTCACGCTTTCGGCTTACAGAGATCTTTTCCGCATGCTGGGCGCTTGCAATTCCAAGCGCTGGTATAAGGCGTATCCGAAGAATATGCCAACGCTTCTGATGAGCGGCGACAGGGATCCCGTCGGCAACTTCGGCAAGGGTGTAAACGCGGTGTATCGCCAGATGCTTCTTGCGGGATGCAGCCAGGTGAGCCTGAAGCTTTACGAGGGCGCGCGCCACGAGCTTTTCAATGAAACCAACCGGGATGAATTCGCAGAGGATCTTTGCCGCTTTTTGGAGAGTGTGGCAAAATGATATATGCAGCCGCGATCACAGGGCCTACCGCATCGGGTAAATCCGCGCTTTCCGTGCGCGTTGCCAAGGCGCTGGGAGCAACCGTCTTTTCGGCGGATTCGATGCAGATTTATAAGGAAATGAATATCGGAACGGCGAAGATCCGCCCGGAGGAGATGGAAGGCGTTGCGCACAGGATGCTGGACGTTGCTTCCGTCAGAGAGGACTTCAGCGTTTGCGCATATAAGGAAATGGCACTTCGCGAGGCGAAGGAGGTTGCCGATAGCGG
>JAZQWS010000274.1:0-16434 GCA_045632465.1 Eubacteriales bacterium | reverse complement strand
AGAAGACCTGTTTCAACCTATGATGCTTTCCTTGCCTTCGGTCATCTTTATGCGCTCGGAGAGCAGGTAAAGGTGGAGGGCGTAGGCGATAATCTTTTTGTCACCGCCGCAAAGGGCGCAGACGGAAAGGCCGTTCTTCTTGCCAACATCGGAGAAACGAGAGAGATTTCGCTGGATCTTTCCGGAGAATATTTTGCATACGTTGTGAAAAACGATGCACGCATGGAGCGCGTAGAAATCGATCCCGCGTCCTTCGTGATGGAAAAGGAAACGATCGTTTTCTTCTCCGAAAAGGAAATCGAGATTCCGAAGTAAAATATAAAAACAACCGTTTGATTTTCGTCAAACGGTTGTTTTTTGTAAACAAATGTAGTGAAAAAACGTTTAATCCTCAAACTCTTGCTTGAGAAGCGCAAGCGCTTTTTCAAAATTTTCGGGGAGCGGGCATTCGTAAGAAACGCGCTCTCCACTCGTCGGATGCACGAAGGAGAGCTTTCTTGCGTGCAGAGCCTGCCCGTCGAAAAGCTTTGGGTGCGCTTTTTCAAATCGGCTTTTGCCTCCGCCGTAAACCTCGTCGCCGAGCAGCGGATGCCCGAGCGATGCCATATGCACGCGGATCTGATGCGTGCGTCCTGTTTCAAGATGTAATTTGAGATAAGAAACGTCTCCATAGCGCGCGATCACCTCATAGTGCGTAACGGCGTCTCTTGCGCCGGGCGCACCCTCGGGAAGGATCGCCATTTTTTTTCGATCCACGGGATGGCGCCCGATCCATTTGGAAACCGTGCCGCTCTCCTCACGGAAGCCGCCGTAAACCAGCGCGTGGTACTCGCGCACGATGCGGTGCCCCTCCAGCTGATCGGCGAGCGCGCGGTGCGCAAGATCGTTTTTCGCAACGACCAGAAGGCCGCTTGTGTCCTTATCAATGCGGTGCACGATGCCGGGGCGGATCTCGCCGCCAATGCCCGAAAGCTCGTCGCCGCAATGGTAGAGCAGGGCATTTACCAGCGTTCCCTCATAATTTCCCGGCGCGGGATGAACCACCATCCCGGAGGGCTTGTTAATGACAACGATGTCCTTGTCCTCGAAAACGATGTCTAAGGGAATGTTTTCGGGCTTCGCCTCAGTGGGAACGGCCGCAGGAACGGAGAAGGAAACGATCTCTCCTTCTCGGAGCACGTATTTCTTTCCCTGCGCCTTGCCGCCCACGAAAACCGCCCCCTCCTCGCAAAGCCTCGCGGCCGCACTGCGGGATAGATCGGTCTTTTCGGCAAGAAAACTGTCAAGTCGGCCGCCCTCGCCGGGCATAACGGTCAGCTCTGTCATTTTGCTTTTCCTTTGCTTTCCTTGTAAATGTCGAGGATCAGCGAGAGGACAAGAAGTCCCGCTCCAACGCAAACGAAGGAATCCGCGCCATTGAAGATGGCGAAATTGATGAGGCGGAAATCAATAAAATCAACCACGTAACCGAGCGAGATGCGGTCGATCATATTTCCGATGCCGCCCGAAATCAGCATTGCGAGCGAGATGCCCGCAAGCTTTCCCTCGCTAAGACCGGAGAAAAGATAGCCGATCATCGCCAGGATGGCAACGCTGGAAACAATCAGGAAAATCCAGCGGTTATTTGCCAGCATGCCGAAGGCCGCGCCGCGGTTTTCCGCATACGTCAGGTGCAAAACGTCTTTTAAGAGCGGGCAGGTGTCGATTGGCTCAAGAAAGCGAACGGCGAGCCATTTTGTCAGCTGATCGAGCAGAATCCCGATGGCAACGATGCCAATGTAAAGCAGATATTCAAATCGTGAGAGAACGCGAAATTTCATTCCTTCTCCTTCTTTCTGGAAGCATTGAAGAAGGGGCGGGCGTATTTTTTTTGAAACGGCCGCCCCTTGCATATTCGATCGGCCTCCGGAGGTCAAACCACCGGCAGAAACAACCGAACGATATAGATGAGGATATAAGTTAAACTGAACGCCCAATCAATCGGCGAATCCTGCCCGATATTCAGGCGGTAAAGCACCGCGCGCACGGGGATGATAAAGGGCTCTGTAACGACTATAACGAAAGCGCCAACCCGACTGCCCTCCAGAGAAGGGAAGAAGGACATTATCATACGAACGAGCATGCAGATCGAAACCGCGGAAAGGAGCAGGGATATGCATTTTGAAAAAATTAAGAGTATACCTTGCAAAACACACCTCGCTGGCCGCTTTTATAAGCGGATCAGGCGTTTTCTCCCGTCACGTCAACGTTGTTGGGAGTGATGATATAAGTGCCCTGGGCAACCTGCTTGATGTCGCCGCCGGTCGAGTAGGTAACGCCGTTGAGGAAGTCGAGCATACGCATCGTGGTGGGGGCATCGAAAAGCTCAAGATTGAGAATAACGGTGCAGCCCTCCAGAAGATAGTCGGCGATATCGCTCACCTCGGAGAAGGATTCGGGATGAACCACCTTCAGCTCGATGTTGCTGTCCTTGCTGCCGGGGGCCGCCTTGATGGCCTTCGGCTCTTCGGGGATCGCCTTGGGTGCGGCGGTGGTTTCCTCAAAGCTCTTGAAGGAGATCTGCTCCTGCTCTCTGGTTTTTTCCTTTAATTTGTCAGCCCATTTTTCAAACATTTTTTCTTTCTCCTTTATTTTTTAAACAGTCGCCTTCCAACGCGCACGAGGGTGGCTCCCTCTTCAATGGCCGTCACGTAGCTGTCGCTCATTCCCATGGAGAGAACGGGGGCATCCGTTTCATAGCCGAAGCGCGCCGCAATGGCGTCAAAGATTTCCTTGGTGATTCTGAAATAGGGGCGATATTCCTCGCTCGTCTCGAGATTCGGCCCCATCGTCATAACGCCCGAAAGCGCAAGCCCCTCGAATTCCTTCAGGCTCTCGCAGAAGTCAAGCGCATCCTCGGGCAGGATGCCGCCCTTATTTTCCTCTCTTCCGCTGTTGATCTCGAGAAGCACGGGGATCTTTCGCCCGAGCTTTTTGGCCTGCTTATCGATTTCCTTTGCGAGAGAAAGCGAATCCAGCGAATGGATCAGCGTGCATTGATCGGCAATCAGCTTCACCTTGTTGGACTGCAGATTTCCGATCTCATGCATTGCGGCCTCGTAGCCGTTTTCCAAAAGGAGCGCCTTTCTTCTTGCGGCCTCCTGCGGTCTGTTTTCTCCCATATCCGTTGCACCGAAATGTGCCAGCGCCAGGAATTCCTCGTCGCTTCCGCTTTTGGTAACACAAACCAGCGTCACGGGAGGGCGGCCGAGCTTTTCGCAGAGTGCGTCGATCTCGCTTTTCAGCTCGCGGTAATTTTTTTCAATGTATCGAAAGTTCTCAAAGCAATCCATAAGTATCCTCGCATGAAAAAGAGGTTTTTGGCGGGGATTTTTTGCCCCTCGGCCTCTTGTTTATAATTATACCATATTCGCTTAGATAAAAGCAAGTCCTATGATAAAATATTTTCTTTTTCAATAAAAAATATTTTCTCGCGCCAAGACCTTGATTTTATAGGGAGGATATGGTATAATATTCCGAGTGAATAAAACCTTTTGCGAAAGGGAGAGTTTTTCGGATGCGAGAGAGGATCATCGGAGCAAATCTGCCCTCGGGGGCAGTGCTGGCCTATCTTGGTGACGCATGGTATTCGTTGTACGTAAGGCGGCGGCTGATCGATGCGGGCATTGAGAAGGCGGGCGAGCTGAATGCGGCCGCGCTTTCGTTTGTAACGGCGAAGAAGCAGGCCGAGCGTATGCGCAGGCTTCTGCCGCTTCTCACGGAAGAGGAAGCGGGCGTTTTTCGCCGCGCGGCAAATGCATCGCATCCCCATCGCCCAAAGAGCGCAACGGCGGCGGATTATCGGTATGCCACCGGTTTTGAGGCGCTATTGGGTATGCTCTATTACGTGAAAGATGAAGAAAGGCTCCTCTACCTGATGGAAGAGGCGCATGCTGAGGAGGACTTAGCGTGAATAACATTGCTAAGGAATTTTGCCAAAGCTTCACGCTACCGAATTTTCGCGATTTGGAGCCTTCATCCAAATCGATGCAAGCATTGCCGAAAATTCATTTATATTTTGTGAGGTCGCCGTTGGCGACAGAATGGAGATAAAAATATGATTCAGAAAATTAAAGGAACGATGGACCTCTTTCCCGAGGATACCCTGCTTTTCCGTTATATGGAGGGCATTATGCGCGAAGAGGCCGCTCGTTACGGCTTTGGCGAGATCCGCACTCCCACCTTTGAAAACACGGAGCTTTTCGTGCGCGGTGTTGGTGACACGACGGACGTTGTGCAGAAGGAAATGTATACCTTCGCGGATAGAGATGAGAATCGCTCGATCTCTCTTCGCCCGGAGGGAACGGCATCCGTTGCCCGTGCTCTGATCGAAAACGGAAAGTACAGCGACACGATGCCGCTGAAGTATTACTATATCATCTCCTGCTTCCGCCATGAGAAGCCTCAGGCGGGCCGCTCGCGCGAGTTTTTCCAGTTTGGAACGGAGATGTTTGGCTCGGATAGCCCTGCCGCGGATGCAACGGTCATCGCGCTGGCGGCCTCCGTGCTTCGCCGTCTCGGTCTCAAGAACGTGAAGCTGCATATCAACTCGATCGGCTGCCCGAATTGCCGCCCGAATTACCGCGGTGCGCTTGTGGATTACTATTCCGCGCACACCGAAACGATGTGCGATACCTGCAAGGATCGCCTTGCGAAGAATCCTCTCCGTCTCTTGGATTGCAAGAATCCCCCCTGCGCCGCTCTTGCAAAGGGCGCTCCCAAAACGGTGGATCACCTCTGCGAAGATTGCGAGAAGAAGTTTGCAACGCTCACCAAAGCGCTTGATAAGATGAACGTGCCGTACGAGATCGATTCCGGTATCGTGCGCGGCTTGGATTACTATACCGGAACGGTGTTTGAGTTTATCGCCGAGGGCATCGGCGCGCAGTCCACGGTTTGCGGCGGCGGCCGTTACAACGGTCTCGTTGAGTCCATCGGCGGCCCGGCTCTCTCCGGTATTGGCTTCGGTATGGGACTCACGCGCGTGATCCTCGCCATGAAGGAGCAGGGGCTGGATAAGGAGATCCTTGCCGAGACACCCAAGCTCTATATCGCCGCTCTGGGAGATGCCGCCTCCATTGAGGCGATGGCCATCACCGAAAGACTGCGCCGCGAGGGTATCTTCTGCGAATGCGACGTGGTTGGCCGTAGCCTGAAGGCACAGATGAAGTATGCCAATAAGATCGGCGCACAGTACACTCTGATTCTCGGCGATAGCGAGATCGAGAGCGGAAAAGCACAGCTGCGCAATATGCAGGATGGAACGCAGAGCGAGGTAGAGCTTGCCTCGTTTACCATTTAAAAGTAAACGATCGTTTGCAAAAATAGCAAATAAGCCGCCCGTGAGCATTCCTCTCGGACGGTTTTTGCCCTTTAAGAGAAGTTTTTGTTTTGAGAGAAAAGGAGAGGCTATATGGTGGATCGCAAGGATTTTCTCCCCGTGAATGCGGCAGACGTGCGCGCACGCGGATGGAGCGAGGTTGACTTTGTATACGTAACGGGTGATGCATACGTGGATCATCCCTCCTTTGGCGTTGCGATCATCAGCCGCGTGCTGGAATCTGCGGGCTACCGTGTTGCCGTTCTTTCTCAGCCGGATTATAAAAGCTGCGAGGATTTTCGCCGCTTTGGCCGCCCGCGCCTCGGTTTTCTCGTCACGGCGGGAAATATAGACTCCATGGTTGCGCATTACACGGTTTCGAAGAAAAAACGCTCCTACGATTATTATAGCGCCGGCGGAAAAATGGGGAATCGCCCCGATCGCGCCGCTATTGTTTATTCCAATCGCATCCGCGAGGCATACGGGGACGTGCCGATCATCCTCGGCGGTCTTGAGGCATCGCTCCGTCGCTTTGCGCATTACGATTATTGGGATGATCGCGTGCGCCGCAGTATCCTGGTGGATTCCCGCGCCGATCTTTTAACCTACGGTATGGGAGAGAATATTCTCCTTCGCATCGCCGCGCTTCTCGATAAGGGCGTTCCGATCAAAAAGATCCGAGACGTGCGCGGATGCGTGTATCTTGCCAAGAAGGGCGAGCCCGTTTTCTACGAGAGCGTGGAGATCGGGGACTACGATCAGTTAAAGAGTGATAAAGCGGCCTATGCAGCCGCCTTTGCCACGCAATATAGAAACACGGATTCCGTGCGCGGCAAGGCTGTAATTGAATATTATGGCGATAAGATGCTCGTGCAGAATCCTCCGATGCCTCCGCTTTCCCGCGAGGAGCTGGATCGTGTGTACGCTCTGCCGTATACCCGCGAATATCATCCCGATTACGAGGCCGAGGGCGGTGTTCCCGCCATCACCGAGGTGAAGTTTTCCATCACGCACAATCGCGGATGCTTCGGTGCCTGCAATTTTTGCGCCATCGCCTTCCATCAGGGAAGAGAGGTGCGCTCCCGCAGTATCGAAAGCGTTGTCAGCGAGGCAAGAAAAATTGCCGCGATGAAGGACTTCAAGGGCTATATCAATGACGTTGGTGGGCCAACCGCCAATTTCCGCTATCCTTCCTGCGCGCAGCAGGAGAAGAACGGTATGTGCGAGCGCCGCAAGTGCCTTGCGCCAACGCCGTGTAAAAATCTCGTTGTGGATCACAAGGAATACGCGCGCCTTCTGCGCGAGGTGGAGGCTGTCAGCGGTGTGAAGAAGGTGTTCGTGCGTTCGGGTATCCGTTTTGACTACCTTGTATATGATAAGGACACCTCGTTTTTCCGCCAGCTCGTGGAGCGGCACGTTTCCGGTCAGCTGAAGGTTGCGCCGGAGCATTGCTCGGATAGCGCGCTTTCCATGATGGGAAAGCCGCCCGTTGCGGTATTTGAAAAATTCAAGGGAACGTATTTCTCGCTTTGCAAGGAAGCAGGGCTTGAGCAATATCTCGTTCCGTATCTTATGTCTTCGCATCCGGGTGCAACCATTCAGGATGCCGTGGAGATGGCGCTCTGGCTCAAAAAATGGGGCTATTCGCCCGAGCAGGTGCAGGATTTCTATCCCACGCCCGGAACGATCTCAACCGTTATGTATTACACGGGTATCCATCCGATGACGGGAAAGCCCGTGTACGTAACCACCGATTATCATGAAAAACAGCTTCAGCGCGCGCTTCTTCAGTATAAGCGCCCGGAGAATGCAAATCTCGTGCGCGAGGCGCTTCGCCTTGCAGGGCGCGAGGATCTGATCGGCACGGGCGCAGATTGCCTCGTTCGTCCCGCTTTCGGTAAGGACGGAAAAAACACGGCATACACAAAGCCACAGCAAAAGAATGCAGGACATCGAACGAGTGCGCGCGGAACGGGGAAGCCGAGCCGTAGTGCCGCACAGCATGCAACGAATTCTGCGGATATGAGAAAAAAGCAAAGTAAGCTTACGCGTGTATTCGGCGAGGATGCCGCACGCATCCTGAAGGAGGCAGATCGCCTTGGTGCAAGAGGCGGAGCAAAAAATTCCTCGCGCGCACCGGGCAGAGAGCGCACGGTGCAGAAAAAACGAGGCAGTCGCTGAGCTGAATGCATGGGGCGGCCGAAACCTTTCGTACAAAATACGCCCATTTTAGACCTCAAAAAAATAGGCAGTATTCCGAAGGATGCAAAAAATGTTTTTTCTTGTAAAAACAGCGATTTTGTATCAAAAGTACGGAAAAAGAAAGGTTGAGTTTTCCACATTCTCCACAATCGTGCTTGTGGAAAACCGTGGTATTTTTTACCAAAAGTCGCGTTTTTACTAGGGTTGTCCGCTTGGTTTTCCACATTTTCCACATTTTTTGTTGTGGAAAACTCAAAATTTATAAATTTTTTTCAAACCCTCTTGACATTCGGGAAAAATGCAGATTTTGCACCCCGAGAAGTGGGGATATCCCCTGCCTTTTGCAGGGGGCAAAAACACATATATGAAAAAAAGCTTCGTAGAAAGTACGAGCAAAAAAGAGAACGAAGGAAGAAATGGGAGAAACTATGATGCAGGATAAAAAAGAACGCTTTCTTGCGGCGAAGCGCCGCCTCTTTGATAAGGTGTACGGCGCGCGCTTGAACGAGAAGCAAAGAGAGGCGGTTTTTCTCGCAAAAGGGCCTCTGCTTGTGCTGGCAGGCGCAGGAAGCGGAAAAACAACGGTGCTGGTGAACCGCATTTCTTACCTTATTAAATATGGAAACGCGTACCATACGGAAACGATTCCCGAAAGCGTCAGTCTGGATATGACCGAGGCGCTGGAGGCGGCCGCGGAAGGACCTGTGGAGGAGATCCGCGAGATCCTGCCCGAGTTCATTTGTGAGCCCTGCCCGCCGTGGGCGCTTCTTGCCTTCACCTTCACGAATAAGGCGGCGAAGGAGATCAAGGATAGACTTGAGCGCGTTTTCCCCGATCCCGAGGTTGCGGCCTCGGTCTGGACGGGAACCTTCCATTCCATCTGTCTGCGCATTCTGCGCAAATACGGCGAGCTTCTCGGCTATAGCGGCGGCTTTTCCATCTATGATTCCGATGATAGCAAGCGCCTGATCTCCATCTGCATGAAGGAGCTTTCCATCGATGAAAAGCGTCTTGCGCCCAAGGCGGTTGCGGGAGCGATCAGCCGCGCCAAGGACCGTCTGGAAACTCCGGATAAATTCGAGATCGACAGAGATCCGAGAACCAAGGAGATCCGCGAGATCTATAAGCTCTATCAGAAGAAGCTGAAGGAATATAACGCGATGGATTTTGATGATATTATCATGCAAACCGTTCGCCTTCTGGAAAGCTTTGATGAGCCCCGCGAATATTATCAGCGCAAATTCCGCTACGTTCTCGTTGATGAGTATCAGGACACGAACTATGCGCAGTTTGTTTTGACGAAGCTTCTTTCGGACAGAGAGAGAAATATCATGGTCGTTGGAGATGACGATCAGAGTATCTATAAATTCCGTGGCGCAACGATTGAAAACATCCTGAATTTTGATAAAACCTATCCCGAGGCGCACGTTGTTAAGCTGGAGCAGAATTACCGTTCCACCGAAAATATCCTGAATGCGGCGAATGCGATCATCAGCCATAATGAGGATCGCCACGCGAAAAAGCTCTGGTCGGATAAGGGGGCAGGCGAGAAAATCGTGGTAAAGGAGGCCTCGGATCAGATTGACGAGGGGCGCTACATCATTGAAACGATCAATAAGCACCGCACGGAAAACGGAAAAAAATACAGCGATTACGCGATCCTTTACCGTATCAACGAGCTTGCGCGCTCGCTGGAGACGACCTTTACCAAGAGCGGTATTCCGTACCGCATTCTCGGCGGCCAGCGTTTCTATGATCGCAAGGAGATCCGCGATATGCTTGCGTATCTGACCGTGGCATGCACGCCGAGAGACGATCTGCGCTTAAAGCGCATTATCAACGAGCCAAAGCGCGGTATCGGCGCAACAACGGTGGATGCCATTGAGCAGCTTGGGCAGGAAAACGGCCTTTCCATGTATGAGATCATGGCAAAAGCTGATAGCTTCACGGCACTCGGCCGCTCGGCCGCAAAGCTTATGGAATTCGTGCAGAATATCGAGCGCATCAAGGCGGGCAAGGAGCTTCCCTCCGAGCTTTTAACGGCGCTTTTTGAGGAAACGGGCTATAAGCAGATGCTCGTGGCCGAGGGCTTCGAGGGCGAGGGAAGAATTCAGAACGTGGAGGAATTCGTTGCCGCCGCAACCGAGTATGAGAAGCGCCAGAATGAAAACGGCGAGGAGATCACCCTTGCGGGCTTCCTTGAGGAAATCGCCCTCGTCAGCGACGTGGATAAATATGATGAGAGTGCCGATGCCGTCGTGATGATGACGGTGCATTCCGCAAAGGGACTTGAATTTCCCTATGTGTTCCTTGCAGGTATGGAGGATGGCATCTTCCCCTCGCAAACCAATATGAGCGAGCCGGAGCAGATGAGCGAGGAGCGCCGCCTTTGCTACGTTGCAATCACGCGCGCCAAGGAGCAGCTCTTTATCACCTATGCCAAAAACCGCATGATGTACGGTAGAACCAACTATGGAAATCTCTCCTGCTTCATTCGCGATGAAGTGCCCGAGGAGTTAACGGTGCGCCCGCGTCCGCGCGTGATTCCGCCGCGTGCGCCAAGCTCTGCCGCATATCAGCAGAAAAAGCCGACGGTTGGTTTTTCTCAGCCGGCTGCCTTTGGCGGCAATGAAATGAATCGCCGCGCCTTCGGCGGTGCGCCGCAGGCAAAGCCGGGTGCAAAGAGCTTCGGTGTTGAGAAGCTTGCAATCGGAACGCGTGTGCGTCATGTTGCCTTTGGGGATGGAACGATTGCCTTCGCCAAGGATATGGGAGGGGACGTTTTGTATCAGGTGGATTTTGATAACGGCACGTCAAAGAAGCTGATGGCGACCTTTGCAAAGCTCCAAAAAATATAATTACAGCTGTCATTTTTATAAGAAAACAAAGAAAAAGGAAAACGATGGGAATCAAAGCTTGTATATTTGATCTGGATGGAACGCTTTTGAACACGTTGAAAACCATCACGCATTACGTGAATCGTTCGCTCCGAGAAATCGGCGCAGAAACGATCTCGGAGGAAACCTGCCGCGCCATGATCGGAAAGGGGGCTCGCAACCTTTTGGAGCGCGCGCTCGAAGAGGTGAATCGCGAGGTTGCGGATTTTGAAGCATTTTTCGCAGACTACGATCGGGCGTACAATGCCGCCCCCGATTATCTGACCGAACCTTATGCCGGCATCTGCGAGATCCTTGCATTCCTCAAAGAGAAGGGGATGCGGATCGCGGTGCTTTCGAATAAGCCCGAGGGCGCGGTGCGCCCGCTTGTTGAGCATTTCTTCGGTGAAACGGTCAGCGCGGTGTTTGGCGGAAAGGACGGTGTTCCCCTGAAGCCGCATCCCGATGCGATCGCACCTGTGCTGGCGGCGCTTGCGCTTTCTGCGGAGGAAACCGCATTTATCGGCGATAGCGGCGTGGATATGCAAACCGCGAAAAATTACGGCGCGGCGATCGGTATCGGCGTCACTTGGGGCTATCGGGATGCCGAGGAGCTTCTTTCCTGCGGCGCGGATGCTTTGGCTCATAAGCCCAATGAGATTTTGTCCGCTCTCGGATTCTGATTTAAAAAAATACAAAAAAATAAGGCTTTACAAGGAAAAGATCTTTGTAAAGTCTTATTTTTTTATTTAGATTTTTTCAAAAACAAAGGTTTTGCAGCAGTTTTTGTGCAGATCTGTGATGAGGATTCCGTCCTCGCAAAGATCGCTTCCTTCTGTGCATTTGTCTGAAAGCTGATATTTTGCATTTGCATCCGCGTGCAGATAGATGCGAATATCCTGGCTATAGAAGCTGTTGCCGGTAAACACCTGCAAAACGAGCTTCTTGTAATTTTCGTCAAAATATTCGATCGCGGTGATGCCCGCACCGTCTGCCACGAGGGAAGCCAATGCTTTCATAAAAAAGTCGCGCTCCTTTTTATATGCGGCAATGATCTCGCGGTAGCGCGCCTTGTAATCCTCGGGCCAGCCCGCGATGTCGCAGGAGAAGCACATCGGCCCTCCCGTTAAAAATCCTTCGGTAAACGTGTCGTTCACGCCGACAACGTAGTCCCAAAGCGCATTGGAGCATTGAAGCATCTTGCCAACAGGCGCGCCGCCGCAAACGGGGAAGCCCTCGCCGTATTGCTGAACGCACCAGCGCTCAATGAGCGCGGGGGGCATTCTTTTGATCGTGTCCTTCACGATGCGAACGCCCTCTATGGGCTCCTGATCGTCCGAAAGCCAAAAGCTGTCAAAGAGTCTGCCCTGCGAAAGCTCCATGCGGTAGCCGCCGCTTGCGCAATTTGTAATATAAAGTGACGGGTATCTTTCTCTTAGGCGCAAAATAAAGTCCTTCTGCCCCTTGAGATAGTGATAAAAAGCATTTCCCGTCGCATCCGTGGAAATGTTTTCGTTGAAATCAAACTTTAACCAGCCGAGATGATACCGATCAATGCATTTTGTGATGCTGTCGAAAATATAATCTACGGCTTGGGGATTGGAATAATCCAAAAACGTGCCGTACATTCCCTCAAAAAAGAATTCGGGGTGGAGGGCATATGCGTTGCTCTTCTTGCCTGCGCGCTCCGGCTCAAACCAAAGACCGAAGATCATGCCCTTTTGTCTGACATGATCGGAAAGCTCCATGAGCCTGCCCGCAGGGCCGCTCTTTGGGTTTTCAACCCAGTCGCCAACTGCTTCGAACCAGTTTTTCGATCCGTCGCCATACCAGCCCGCATCCACCATAAAGGCATCGCAGCCGATGTCTGCGGCGGCATCTGCCTGGCGGCAGAGATCGTCAATATCTATCACTCCGTAGGAATGTAGCCAGTCGTTATACAGTACGGGGAGCTTTTTTCTCGGATAATGGCGGTTGAAATAGGCGTGCAAGCGGTAGCCGTCAAGATCCGTGCGGCTCTTCGCTTTGTAGAAGATCACCTCGGGGAGCTCGATTTTTTCGCCCGGCGCCGCCTTCAGAGCAAGTGCCGTATCCGAAAATCCGGTCTCAACGACAACAACGTCCTTTTCTGAATTTGAAACCTTGCGTGCCTGCATCTGCCAAGCCGCATTCGGGATCAAATGGAAAACCGTGTTTTTCTTTGTTACAGTATTGTGCATGCCGAGCATGGGCGTTGCGCTTTGGCAGGTGCGGATGCCGCCCGTTGCCGCTCTCACCTCGGTAACGAGGCTTTGCCAGCCGCCCGCGCTTTCGTGCATCCATCCGTTGTTTTGCGTGTAAACCTCGTAATCGCATCCGTCCATTCGAAAACGTGAGGAAAGCGCGCGGATCGTCAGAGTGCGGTCGCTTCGGTTTTCGAAAAAGTCGCGGCGAACGAAAACGTCACCCTCGCGAAAAAGCTGTGCCACAAGGCGTATTTCCTCGTTTTCGTAAGTGTAGATCTGCACTTCGCCCTCGTCTGTGCGGTTGTACGTAACGTCACCGTCGATCGCGCCGAAGTCGCCAACGGCGTAAAAGAGCCCCGATGCGCCGAGAATACCTCTTTGATCCACGTAATTTTCAATTTTCATAAGAATTAGACCTCAAATTTTTACTTTTTTCATGTAGGGAAGTTCTGTTCCGTCGGAAATCAGCTCCATTGCGAAATCAAAAATATCCGTCTTGGTGCACATTTCAAAATCCGCCGTCGGGAAAACCTCGTTCTGCTTAGGATCGAAAAACTTTGCTCCCGAGGTTGCCTTCAGCACCGCGATTTTCTCCTCCGTAAGTGCAATGGGATTCCCCTCCAGGCAGCTCTTTATGTAGGCCGCGCAAAGATCGTCCTCCTCCGTGGGAGAAATACCTGCCAGCCCCATCGCAACGAGTGAAACGCATTCCGCACCGCTCTGCTTGATATATTTTGCCGTGGCCGCCGCGTTTACAAGCGCGCCGCCGAAAATGCGGTCAGCATCTGTCGCGCCGAAAAGTCCCTGCGTTCCCGCGCTCGTCGTGTGAACCACGGTTTTTCCTTGGACGTCAATTTTCAAAAGCTGAGAAGGCGAGTTTCCTGCATCAAAGCCGGGAAGCATTTTTCCGCCCCTCTCGCCAACGAGAAGGTATTCGGGGTGCTCTTCCTTCAGGCGGTAAGCAAGCTTCTCATCCGCCACGGGGATCACCTTTTCTGCGCCCCTCGCAAATAGATAAGCCTCCACGGAGAAGGCGCGAAAAACGTCGATCACAACGGCGATTCCTTTCGCCGCCCTTGCGCCATCCAGCATTTGTAAAATCCGAATTTCCATTATTTCATCAGCCCCTCAAGATAAACGAGACCTGCGTAGTTGTGCTTGGCAAAGCTCAGCAGAAAATCCTTCTCCTGGAAAAGGCTGTGCGTCTCCAGCGTCAGCGCGCCGCTATAGCCCGTTTTGGCAAGCGCGGGCATAACCTCTTCCCATTTGATGTCGCCGCAATCGGGCGGCAGATGGCGATCTCCGTAGCCGAAATTGTTATGCACGTGGGTGCATTTGATGCGGCTTCCCATCATCGAGATGGTCTGTGCCTGATCAGATGCGCTCAGATTTGCGTGCCCGAAATCCCAGCAAGCGACGAGATCCGGATCGTGAAAGGCATCCACAAGCTCCATATGATCCTCCACGTTGGCGCTGTAAAAATAGAAAAGTCTGCCCGAGCCGGGGAAGATCGGCAGGTTTTCAACGGCGATGGAGGCGCCGTGCTTTTTTGAGCAGTCAAGAAGTCCTCCGATCCAGCGCAGGTTGTCCTTCAGCGAGGTGCGTGAGCCGTAGCCTGCGCCGGAGGTTGCCGTGCGCGGATGGATCACGTGATATTTTGCGCCAAGCGCCGAGCCGGAAATGATGGATTGGCGGATGTTGAATTCCATCTCTTCCTCAAGGATCTCGGAGGAGATAAAGAGGTTATAATAATGCGGATGCGTTTGATGGCATCGAAGCCCGGTTTTATCAAGAATCCGCGCAATGTCCTCCGTGATCGCCTTCCATTCGTCCTCGGTTTTGCCGAGAACCTTCGTGTAGTTCACGGCGATGCAGTCAAAGCCCGCCTTGGCGGCACATTCGCATTTGTATTCAAATAAAGGTCCGTATTCGATCTGTATTGCCTTATCCATTTTTGTGCTCCTTAATGGTAGATATGTAAATAATTGATTGCAAAATATCACTTTTCGATGCTTGCGGGACGAAGAACCGCAAATTGCTGATAGGAGTAAAGAGAGGCAAGATAATGATCCTGCATATAATAATCGCCCTTCTTTTCAAAGCTCTGCGATCCGTTTTTCTCGATCGTGCAGGTCAGCGCTTCGGAATCGATGGCCGCGATCTTGCCGCCGCCGAGATAGATCAAAACGCGGATTTTTCCGTACCATTCGCAGAGGATCACGTCGCCCTCGCGAAGCATTTCCTTGTAAACGGTGCGCACGCGCTCGTGGTTGCTTCCGTAGGACGTGCCGTAAAGATCCGAGCCGCCGCAGAGATTCTTCGCCACCATATCGGCGTAAGCGCTCTCCTCGTTCAAAACGGCCTTGTTTTCTGCCGTGTAGGTGAAGAGAAGCGAAAGCATCTCGGCGGCCGTTTTTCCCTCGAAGGGATCAAAGCCGAGCGCCTCGGTATAAACCGCGCTCACAAATGCGAGCGGATCTGCAAACGTCGCGCCACCTTCGGCGATCTGCTTTGCGGTGCTTGCAATTTTTGCGTGCTCCTCGGCCGTAAAGCCCGAAACGGTGTTGGATATCGTCTTCATCTTAAGTCCGCCAACCGTGGTTTGATGGCAAAGCACAGTTCCTGCGGGAAGCGAGTCTCCCACCTTCACGGTCCAGATGATCTCCTTGGTCTCTCTTGCGCTGATATCGAAGCTTGCCGTGAGGGTATTGCCGCTTTGCGTGATCGGAATATTGGCGCTCACAAAGGAAACGCCATCGGGAAGGATATCGTTGAATGCGATGCCGCTGTAGGCCATGCCTTCAAAGTTTTTCACGGTCAGGGTGTAGGTGATCTCTTGGCCGCGAAGCACGGCGTTATTCAGCCCTGCGTCGGTGATTTTTTCAAAGCTGAGCCCCGCCATAGCCATTCTCTTTTCGGCCTGCTCGGTAAGCGTGAGCGTTTCGCCCTTTCTTGCTAAGGGGCGAAGAATCGCGAAATTGTAGATAAAGGTATTTTTGTCGCCGAAGAGCATACGTCCGCCCTTTCCGATGCTCAGCACCGTTTCGGCGGAAAGCCATTGAACCGTGCCGTTGTAGTATTCCTCGGTGGTCGCGCGGTCCGCGGCCTTCGTGGGATCGTCCTTATAGAGATATTTTGCTTCCGATCCGCCGTTGTTCCAGCTTGTGCCCGTGCTGTGAGAGAACATTCCGTTGCCCATATAAAGCATTGCGTGTCCCGTCAGATTGCTCTCGGAATAATTTGCGCCGTAATTTTTCGAGCCGCGGCGGTAAACGAGGATGTCGCCGGGCTGCAGAAAATTTTCAACCTCCGCGAGAACGGCAAGCTGCTCGGTCTTGCTCGTATAATCGAGCGTTTCCCAGTAGCCGATCACGTCGGGATATTCGGGGTTTTCGTGATTGGCTTTCGCGTAGGCCGCATAGTTTTTCGTGTTTTGCGAGCCGAAGGTTGAGGGAATGGCGGAAATGCCGAAGGTGTTATAATAAACGCTTGTGACGTAGGAGGAGCAGTCTAAGAAAACGTAGGACTGCGTGCTTGCCTGCTCAGGGGTGGCGTACACCATGCGGCGGTTATTATACTGATCGTATTCCAGAACTCCGCCCTTACGCAGATATGCCTTGGCCGTTTCCATCAGCGCGTCCTGCGCGCTTTCAATCGCGAGAGACTCCGAAACCGGGCGAAGCCAAGAGGGATCCAAAACCGTCAGATGATAGTTCGTGTCGCTTGCGTTTGTGAAAACGGCGAAGATATCCACCTCCTGCACGCGCCCGCT
>JAZQWS010000273.1:0-2343 GCA_045632465.1 Eubacteriales bacterium | reverse complement strand
TTACGAAAACTATCACGCCAACGTACAGTTTATGGAAAAGGAGTTGCGCCCAAAGGAAAACTTTGATATTTTAACGCGCACGCTCGCCATCGGAGACGAGGAGCTGACATTCTTTTTTATTGACGGATTCGTGAAGGATGCGCAGCTTGGAAAGCTGATGATGCATTTTCTTTCACTCAAGACGGCAGGAAGTGCTGACAATCTCGTGCGCAATCTTCCGCAGATCGAGGTGGATATCTGTGAGGATGCAGACCTTGCCTTAACGGCGGTGCTTTCCGGGCAAACGGCCGTTTTCGGAACGAATTTTTCGAAAAAATGCATCCTTGTAGATCTTCGCACCTACCCCGTTCGGAGCGTGCAAGAGCCGGAGGGCGATCGCGTGATGCAGGGCGCAAGAGATGGCTTTACGGAAACTTTAGTTGTCAATACCGCACTTTTGCGCCGCCGCGTTCGGGATACACGGCTGACGATGGAATACCACAATCTCGGCGGAATTTCAAAAACCGACGTTGTCATCTGCTATCTCAAGGGCGTGGCAGACCAGACTTATGTAATGGAGCTTTCCAAGAGGATTGCCGCCTTGCGGCCAAAGTCCCTAACGATGGGATTTCAGAGTCTTGCGGAAAGCCTGATCCGCTCGCGCTGGTATAATCCCTTCCCAAAGATACGCACCACCGAGCGACCCGACACCGCCGCCGCCCAGGTTGTGGAAGGGAGCATCCTTGTTTTCTGCGACACATCGCCCCAGGTGATGATCCTGCCAACCTCGCTTTTCGATTATCTCCAGCAAACCGACGATTATTATTTTCCGCCGCTGACGGGCACATATCTGCGCCTTGTGCGCACCTTCATTCTCCTGCTTTCCGTGGTGGCAACACCTCTTTGGTATCTTGCCTTGGAATATGCGGCGATCCTTCCGCCGTGGCTCGGTTTTCTGGTCCCCAAGGAGCCGGGTGCGCTTCCCATCGTCCTTCAGCTTTTTCTCGCGGAGCTTGCGATCGATGGTCTCAAGATCGCCTCTATGAACACCCCCGATATGCTCTCCAATTCCCTCTCCGTTGTCGGCGCGCTGATCCTCAGCGACTTCGCAATCACGGTTGGCTGGTTTTGCGTGGACGTGATTCTTTATATGGCATTCGTTGCTCTCGCCAATTTCGCCCAGCAAAACCACGAGCTGGGCTATGCCTTCAAATTCATGCGAATGCTGATCCTTGCCTTAACGGCTCTGCTCGGCATCTGGGGCTTTGCGCTCGGATGCATTCTCTTCTGCCTCTTTGCCGCCACCGTTCGGGGTATCAGCGGCGGAAGAAGCTATCTTTATCCCTTAATTCCTTGGAACGGAGAGGCAATGCGCCGCTTGCTGTTTCGCACGAAAAAGAAGGATTTTGATAGCTGATATTTAAAATATAAAACCATTCCCGAGATGGAGGCCACCTCGGGAATGGTTTTTAGCAACATAAGAATGTTTTTGAATAAAATTTATTCTGCAAGAAAATCAAAGAGCTTGGGCAAAAGGCCATCCGCCTCCGGATGTCCTTGCACTCCGAGGATATGACCGCCGTATTCCACGCCCTCGACAACACAGTCGCCCTTCGCAGACCATGCGTTTACGGCGAGCAGGTCTTGATCCTCCGGTATGCAATAATTATGGAACGAGCAGATGCGCATTGTATCTTGCTTCAATACTCGATGCAAAAGCGTTCCGGGAACAATAGAGACCTCATGCTTGGCTTCATCTTCTCTGCCTCTCGGCGGCACTTCATACCGATGCCCGGGTATTTTTTTCAGCACCATACAATCTGTGGGATGCTTTGCGCGGTAATCACAGATCGCTTTTACCATATCTCCTTCGTATCCCTCGTTTTCAACGATGCGCTTCAAGGCAAAATAGGTATAGATCAGCTGATTTCCGAGGCAGATACCAAGATACCGTTTGCCGTGCGTGACGGCGTGATGAATGACCTGAAAATGATAGGGATAAAACTCAGATCCGCCCTGCACGAGAAAACCGTCACACAGCGCGAGTGCTTCCTCATCCAGCAGATTGTCCGACGGTGCAAGTCCGATGGGAATGCAACCCGCCTCCACAACTCTTTTGATATAATTATTTCCAAGCCGATAATGATCCATCATGCAGTTTTGATCCGGATTATCAGCATAAGATTTTGGCACAATACCAATTCGTTTTTTCATAGCAGTGAAGCTCCTTTGCGGCGCACGGTTTTTAATGCTGCGCCGTTCACTTTAATTATACCAAAGGCAGAACTTATTTGTCAAGTCGCAAGAGAGAAGAGAATGAGATGCGTTTTTCATCTCATTCTTTTTCGTTTTCCTAAAATTTTT
>JAZQWS010000272.1:0-1314 GCA_045632465.1 Eubacteriales bacterium | reverse complement strand
CCAAAGATCAAAGAATCAAGCCCGAAGAGTTCTGCGGCTATTTCGGAAAAGATCTGCGCCATGAGCAGATGGCAAAGGCTTATGCTCGCTATGAGCAGGTGCTGCAGGCCTCCAATGCCCTTGATTTTGATGATCTTATCTTAAAAACCGTTGAGCTTTTTGAAGCCCACCCCGAAATTCTTATGAAATATGCAGGCCGCTATCGCTATTGTATGGTGGATGAGTATCAGGATACCAATCCGCTGCAATATCGGCTCGTTTCGCTGCTTTCTTCCAAATTCGGCAATCTTTGCGTTGTTGGCGATGATGACCAGAGCATCTATAAATTTCGCGGCGCAACGATCGAAAATATCCTGCTCTTCGAAGAGCGCTTCCCGAGTGCCAAGGTGATTCGCCTGGAGCAAAATTATCGCTCCACCGCCAATATTCTGGATGCGGCCAATGGGGTGATCGCCCATAATGAAGGGCGCAAGGGTAAAACGCTTTGGACCGCAGGCGAGCGTGGCGATCCCGTATATCTCAAGCGCCTTTCCGATGATTTCGAAGAAAGCCGCTTTGTGGCCGAAACCATTCAGGATCGCTTGGTGAAGGATGGAGCAAAGTTCAGCGATTTTGCCATCCTCTATCGCACCAATGCCCAATCCAATGCAATGGAGCGCTATCTGGTTAAAAGCGCCATTCCCTATAAGGTTGTGGGCGGATTTCGATTCTATGAGCGCAAGGAGATTAAGGATATCCTCTCCTATCTGCAGCTGATCAATAATGAGCGAGATTCCCTGCGGCTGAAAAGAATTATCAATGAGCCGAAGCGAAAGATCGGCGCCGCAACCGTTGCGGCGGTGGAAGAGATCGCCCTTCGGGAGGGGCTTTCTATGCCTGCGGTTATGCGCAGAGCCGATGAATATCCCACCCTTTCAAGAGCAGCCGCCGCCTTAAAGGAATTTGCGCGGATCTGCGATGAATTGAAGGAAAAATTAAAAGATACACCGCTGGATGAATGGATCGGAATGGTGGCAAGAGAGAGCGGCTATGTGGCGATGCTGCAGCTGGAAGATACCGATGAAGCCAAGGATCGCCTCAATAATATTATGGAGCTTTGTTCCTCCGCCGCTCAATTCCAAAAGGATAATCCCGAAGGTGGCCTTTCCGGTTTCTTGGAGGAAATCTCGCTGATGACCGATCTGGATCAGCTGGGCGATGATGAGGATCGGGTTGTGCTGATGACTCTGCATAGCGCCAAGGGCCTTGAATTCAACTATGTGTTTATGATCGGTATGGAGCAAGGGCTTTTCCCCAGCCAGCGCGCTTTGGACG
>JAZQWS010000271.1:0-2402 GCA_045632465.1 Eubacteriales bacterium | reverse complement strand
CGCACGTCCTCGCTGTATATAACGTCAGCGGCGGCAATGCGCATGGAGGCGATCTCTTCGCAAACCGTGATCGCGCTCTCGCGGTAAAGATCCTTGTTTGCCGCGGTCAAAACGACCTTTCCGCCGTCCTCGCTGATGGATGCAACGGCATCCACCTCGGCGCCACATGCAAATGCATCCGCAAGAAGATACTGCTCCTTATGCTCGCGGAAGAGCTTCATTACCCAGAAGGTTGCCGTGCGCATAAAGCTTGCGCCGTCCGTTTCAAAGAGGCTCTGGATCAGATTGGTCAGCTGGGTTTGCATCGCCATCTTCACCACGTCGGCATTGCGATAAAAGATATGCATCGCCATCGCCGCAAAGATCGCATCGCGCATGGTCTGGCGCTCGCGCTGACCGCTCTCCACGGTTGCCTCCGCGTGCCAGGTGCCCCACTCGTCCATTGCGATGTACGTAGGATATTTCTTACAAGCGTGCTCCTCGATCAGGCGGCGGTGAAAATCAATATCCAGCCGGTATTGCTCCAGGCTATCAAGCAGATAATAATATTCCTCGTCGGTATAATCCACGGCATCGCCGCATTTTTCATCCTTCATTGAGCCGAGATAATGGTGAACGGAAAGCATATCGGGGCCCTTTATCTCGCCATTGTTCGTGACGAGATCCATCACGCCCGCGGGCCAATCGTTATGCCCGTGGCGAATGCTGAGGCCAAGCCCCACCGTTGTGATCTTCTTCATCCAGAAGCAATCCAAAGCGGCCGTGAAGCGAAGATAATCGGCGGCGTAGATATAGGGATTGTAGGCAAGCTTCCAGGAATTTTCGTCCGTGTTTCCAATGCCCCAAAGCGTTACGTTATAGGGCTCGGGATGGCCGTTTGCGGCGCGCATTGCGCCGTATTTTGTGTAAGCGGGTGCATTGCAGTATTCATACCAGGCGCGAAACTCCTCCGCCGTTCCCGTAGAAACGTTGGCAACCAGCATCGGCTCAATGTCGCAAAGGCGGCAAAGCTCCATAAATTCATCCGTTCCGAAGGACATATCCCAGTTCCACTTCGTGGTATCCTCCGCAAAATGCATGCGGGGGAGGCGATTTTCTCCGATGCCGTCCATCCAATGATACTTCTCCGCGCAACAGCCGCCCGGCCAGCGAAAAACGGAAAGACCGCACTCGCGGATTCCCTCAATCACGTCGCGGCGAATGCCGTTCACGTTGGGGATATCGCTATCCTTCCCAACCCAGATGCCGTCGTACACCGTGCTTCCGAAATACTCCGCAAACGTTCCGTGCAGATATTTGGAAAGCCGATGCGTTTCTATTTTTTTCATACGTCCACCTCCTTAAAGTGCCATGGTTTCGTTATTATCCTCTGCCTTTTCAAGGCAGATCTCGATGCATCCGTTTTCCTTATAGGTGATACAATCTCCCTCTCTTTCCATCTTATCCACGAAGGCGAAATAATCCTCCTTGGTCTTGAAGAGAGGCTTATATTCCTCGGCGATCTTCTTTGCCTGCTCGCCGCCGTTTTCAAGCAGCTTTCTGAGAAGCTGGATCTGGAATTTTGCGCTCTTAATGCAAGCGCGCTCCGCATCCTCGATTCTGTAATCGTCGCCGTGGCTCTTGCCAACCGCGCCGCCGCTATAAGGATGGATAACGGGCATCACGCAGCAGAGGTCGCCCATGTCGGTGCTTCCCGTGCTGAAGAACTGGCGAAGCTGAAATGCCTCCTCGGGAATGATCTCGTCTGCCGCCGCCTTCGCAAGCTGACGCATTGCCTCGTTGTTATGCAGAGGCGCATAACCGGGCGTGTCAATGATCTCAACCTGCGCGCCGATAGAGAGCGCCGCGCCGCAAAGCGCGCGGTTGATGCGGGCGTTTGCATCCTTGATCGCATCGAAGGAAGCGCCGCGCACGTAGGTTTCGATCGTCACCAGCTCGGGAATCGCGTTCACGGCCTCGCCGCCGTGCGTGATGATGGGATGGAAGCGGATCATATCGGCTTCCTTGAAGGTCTCGCGCAGCGCGTTTACGGCGTTCAGTCCCTGCATTGCGGCGTAAAGCGCGTTCTTTCCGTTCCAGGGAGAGCCGCCCGCATGCGCGGAAACGCCCTTGTAGTGAACGGTTTTTGCAAGGCAACCAACGTTACCGAGCGAAACGCCGTAGCTCGAGGAGGCGTGCACCATAAATGCGAGATCCACGCCGTCAAAAAGACCGCGATAAAGGAATTCGCTCTTTCCGCCCATGTAGCGGATCTTGCCCTGCTTTTTCAGATCACAGCGGTAGCCGATCTCGATCAGCTCCTCCGCGGGAACGGCGCAAAGGCGAATCTTGCCCGAAAGCCCATCCAGCATTCCCTCCTCCTTCAGCGCGGCGGCAACGCCGAGCAGCGTTGCGGTCTGCAC
>JAZQWS010000270.1:0-2906 GCA_045632465.1 Eubacteriales bacterium | reverse complement strand
AGGAAAGGCAAGCATCAAAGGGGCCGCCCCCGAGATCCTTCCTTTTTTCTCCTGCCATTTTTTCAAGGATATCATAGATTTTGGATTTTGCGGAATTGACCGAATGATTTTCATTCCACTCCTCAAGCAGGCGCAGAAAGGTGGCGCGGAACAGCGCGGAATTTTCCGGGTGGAAGATTTCCGCCTCGCGATAATTGCAATGCATCAGATGCACAACGATTATTTCGCTATCGGAATATTTTACCTTATACGGCATATCGGAGGGCAGGAAAATGATATCCCCCGCAGAAAAGGCCTCGCGGTTTCCTTCTATATTAAATTCTCCGCTTCCGTGCAGACGAAAGGCGAGCGCGGCATAAGGCCTGGGCTTCACGGAAAACGAGCCGTTTTCATGGCATAGCCGAAAGATTGAAAGAATCTCAAACGATAGTGCATCAAAATTATACA
Organism: Eubacteriales bacterium; assembly: GCA_045632465.1. GTDB lineage: Bacteria > Bacillota > Clostridia > Oscillospirales > CAG-272 > UBA1740. Next base: position 2,459 of record JAZQWS010000270.1, on the reverse strand, counting down.
GCATTGCTTTTCTCCTTTGAGGAGGCGAAATCGCCCCCTCGCTTTTCATTATAACACACAGTGACGAAAAAGTCCACCTTCATGAAGAAAAAATATGTTTTTTTCTCCCCATTTTCATGCTACAATAAAATTGGATTCAGCAACATTTCCTATTTTTTTCCGATTTGAATTATAAAAAAATATATTTTTGGAGGCAACAATGAACCACATTGAAAAACTGCTGCGTGAAAATCTCAAGGATTGCAGAATTGATCTTATAGGCTTTGCAAATAAGGAAAGATTCGAAGGTGTTGACCCACAACACAATCCTTTCTCCATCTTTCCCGAAGCAAAAACAGTCATTATGCTCGGCAAGCGAATCTGCCGCGGCGCATTGCGCGGCGTCGAGGAGGGCACGAACTTCGGTGATTACGCTCTTTTCGGAAAGAACTGGCTCGAGGATGAGTTTCTCTCTATCGCTTGCTATGATCTCGTGAGAGTTCTTGAGGACAACGGCTGGGAAGCTTGTCCCATATTCCCCAATCCATCCGAGCTTGGCCCTCAGGGCGTTTCGGTTGCAGAAGGCCGCCCCGAGCCCAACGTTTATCCCGATTTTGATTATGCCGCAGTTGCTTGCGGACTCGGCGAGATAGGTCTGAACGGTCTGCTTTTAACTCCCGAATTCGGATCGCGCCAGAGATTTCATATGATCCTTACCGATGCGGAGATCACCCCCTCCCCCTTATTTGACGGACATATCTGCGACGCTTGCGGAAAATGCGCACAGTCCTGTCCTCTCGGAGCGATCCATACCGAAAGCCCCGTGGAACTGAATATTTGCGGCAAAAAGATGCAGGTTGCAGACATCGACTACAACGTATGTAAGACCTGCAAGAACGGTGCATGCGCAAACCGCTTTGCCCAGACCGCAAAGCCCGACCGAATTGCGGCACTCTGCAACAGAACTTGTATATGCCATCTTGAGGATAACGATCTTCTTTCCAACAAATTTGAAAACTCTTTCAGGCAGAGAGAGGCTTGGAGTGTGGGCGGTACAAAAAACGTGTCCGAGCGCAACGTTGAAGCCGCAAACGTTCTCGGCGGCAGCTTTTCAAAGGACGGAAACAGGGGGAACAGATAATGAAGCTGACCTCTCAAATGATCAAGGATAAGGCGCGCGAGCTTGGCATTGACTGTATTGCCATCGGTAATATAGAGCGCTTTAAAGAGTCCCCTAAGCTTATGTCCCCTCTTACATATTTTCCCGGTGCTAAATCGGTGATTGCCGTGGCTATGCGTATCCCACGCGGTACGTATCGGGGAATTGAAGAAGGTACGCATTGGCACAACTACACCTTTTATTCTTACAACAAATTAAACTCTCTCTTCCGCCCCCGTCTTTCTTACGAGCTTGCCTGCTTTATCGAAGATCACGGCTGGGAAGCGGTTACGCACTATCCTGCTGTGCCTGAGGGCAACGGTACTACAAAAGAGCCGCTTCGCGACGGCATTCCTCCCGACGTAGTATGCAGCGTTCGTATCATCGCCGCAGGCTGCGGACTTGGAGAGATCGGCTTCTCCAAAGTATTTCTTACCAAGAAATTCGGTCCTCGTGTTCGTCTCGGTCTCATATTTACCGACTGCGAGCTTGAGCCCGATCCGATCGTAAATACCGGAGATATCTGTCTTCATTGCGGTGCTTGCGCAAGAGAGTGTCCCGGAAATGCCATTCCTTCCGTAAAGGACGCAGGCAAAAGACTTACCGTAAACTTTGGTGACACGAGCATATGGTACGGCGACGTAAGAATGGGACGCTGCACGCTCTCGCATCACGGAATGAACAACGAGTGCTCCCCTTTCCTAAAAAAAGAATTTCCCAATATGGCGTTCGACGTCCGTAACAGTGAGATGACCGAGGAAGAGGCTTATATAATGTCTTACACGATGGCGCAGGGCACGTGGGGACGCAAACCCGACACCAACAAGGTCATGGGATATTACGATTACATTATGACGCACACGGGATATTTTGCGATATGCGGCGCAAAGGGCTGTATCAGAGCTTGTATGGATATGTTGGAAAAGACCGATCGCATAGAAAACAAGTTCCACAACAAGTTCTATTACAAGAAGAGTTGGGCACTCCCGAACAAGCCCCAAACGGTTTCGGACGGAGTCAATCCCTACCGCGAGGAATATCTGGATAAGAATTATCCCGGAATACGTGAAAACGAATACAAGAAAACCGAATAATCAAAATACAGGACATAGCTCTTATGATTTTTCTCTTTTATTTTCTCATTCTTTTCTGTTCCGCCACGCAAGTCTCGGCAACAAAGCTCTACAACAAATGCTCCGACAACTCTGCCGTTTTTAACGCGCTGAAAGCCACCTCCGCGCTCGTTCTCTTTGCGCTGATGGCCATCATCAACTTCCGATTCCATCTGCCGACGGTGCTTTTTGGTCTTGGCTACGGCGCT
>JAZQWS010000269.1:0-7437 GCA_045632465.1 Eubacteriales bacterium | reverse complement strand
TGTCCACCTTTATGAGCTATTACGTTCTCAAGGCGGTTGCTTCCTTCGATAAGGCGAAGGCGATCGAGATGCTGAAGGAATATTACGGCGCAATGCTCGATAAGGGTGCAACCACGTTCTGGGAGGATTTCGATCTCTCCTGGGCAGAAAATTCCTGCCGCATTGATGCGCTTCCGAAGGCGGGGGAGCGGGATATCCACGGCGATTTCGGCGCTTATTGCTACAAGGGCCATCGTCACAGCTTTTGCCACGGTTGGTCGGCCGGCATCATCGCTTTCATCAAGGAGGAGTGCGAATAAATCGCCGACTTTATATAAAAAAAGACTTTGCAAGCTTCGTTTTGCAAAGTCTTTTTTTGCATTTGAATAAAAAAGAAATCGCTCGTTAAAAAACGGGCGATTTCTTTAAAATGAAAACAATTATTTGCAAAATGTTACTTTTCAAAACAATCATATCTTTCAAGAACGCATTTTCCAAGCGTATAAAGATATTTTTCAAAGGCATCTCTAAGCTCGATCGGCGCATCTGCCAGGCGCGTATCGCGCGTGTATTTTCTTCGTTTTTCGGCGGGGGTAAAGAATCTTCCAACCTCAAAGGTGAAGTATCCCTCGTAGCCGATATCGAAGAGCCCGTGCATCACGGCGTCAAGATTCAGCGTTCCGAGAAAGGGGCAAAGATGGTTGTCATCGTCGCCCATATTGTCCTGGATATGCAGGGCGCGCACGTGGCTTCCGAGAATGCGAAGCGCATCGTCCTGTGGCATTTCCTGCATATTCGCGTGGCCCACGTCCCAAACGGCATGGAAAAGCGGATGATTCACACATTCGATCATGGCAAGAAGATCGGTGGCATTGTCGATCCAATAGAGCCCGTCGATGCACATTTTGTTGAAGTTTTCGACGAGGATGTTCACGCCGTATTTTTCTGCGCGTTTCAAAAGCGGAAGGTAAAAATCCCTGTTGCGGAGGAATGTTTCTTCCTTTGAAATTCCGCGCAGATACCCCGAATGCACCACGAGGTTTTTGATGCCCCATGCGCCGCAGGCATCAACGCAAAGCATCGTGTCGCGCAGGAAGCTTCCGTCCGGATCGTCCAGCGGATCGCCCATCGGCGCATGCGCCTGCACGAGCTTCAGTTCAAGGCTTTCCTGTGCGCGATTCACCTCGTCAAGATACGCCTTGAAGTCTACACCGTAGATGCCGCTCTTTTTGTTGTAATCCACGCCGAAGCTGTAATCGCAGAAGGAAAAGCCTGCCGAGCGGATGCGCTCCATTGCTTCAATTTGCGAATTTGTATATCGGCCGTAATCTCCCGTGGTGGTGGCTAATTTCATAAAGAACTCCTGTATTTGTAAACTATTATTTTCTTTTTAGTGTATTTCGATCTCGGCAGATGGCTCGCATGCGACATTTTTGACGTCAAATCCTTCGATCTTTACATTGTCTAAAAGAAGCTTTTTCACGTTCTTTCCGGCAAGGAAAGGATGATCCTCTGCGCCCTCTCTTGCTTTCACGGTGCAGTTTTTCATCGTAACGAGAGAGAAGGGCTCTTCCTCGGGGGATTCAAGAACGATGGGATCGAGGATGTCCTCAAAGCTGCAGTTTTCAAAGGTGATATTATCCAGCGATCGGTTGCAGCACCAGATGTGCCCAAATGGGAGATGTAGGATCTTTCCGCTCTTTCCGAAGCGGCAATTTTTAATCAGAATGTCACCGGGCGTTTCACGAATGATGGCGCGCATATCGCAATAATAAAGGAAGATCGATTTGCAAAGATCGCGATGCTTGCCGATCTCGGCCATCACGCGGTTTTGTTTTTCCTCGTCCGAGAGCGAGCCGCGGAAGGCATAGGTGGAGGAGGGGCGGCTTTCGCAATTTTCTATCAGCACGCGCGTGCCGCCGAAGCGGAAAACGCTGCAGGAGCTTTCGTAATAGCAGTTGCGAACGGTTACGTCGCGGTTATCGTAGCCCGCAAGTCCGTCATCACCGGTGAGGAAGCGAGAGTTCTCGATCAGAACGTTATCGCAGGTGCGAACGTCAAATCCGTCGTGTCCGCCAAGAACGGTGAGGCGGCGTGCGGTAATGTTTTCGCTGTTCTGGATGGCGTGTGCCCAGTTTGCGCTGTCCACGATCGTATAGCCCTCTAAGGTGACGTTCTTGCAGAACCACATATTGATCGCGTGCGGGCCGCGGTATTTTTCCTCGCCCTGCGGATCGTAGCAATTTTGACCGTTAATTTGCGAGCCTTTTTCGCCTATGATCGCGATGTTTTCGGCATGAATGGCGCGGATGATGGCGTTGTTCCAGCGAGAATAGGGATAGGCGGATCTGCCCGAGCGCTCCGCGTCTGCCACGTTTGGCGCGATGGCGCGCTGCTCCTCTTCCGAGATGGGCTCGATTTTATCCTGAAGATAGGTGCAGTAATCCTCGGGATCGGTGCTTCCGAGCAAAACGGCATTTTCAAGCAGGTGGAGCGTAACGCCGGAGCGCAGGCGAAGTCCGCCCGTCAGAAACGTTCCTGCAGGAACGGTGACCTCTCCGCCGCCGCCGAGAAAGCAAGCATCGATCGCATCCTGGATACTCTTCGTGCAAAGCGCACCGTCGGCACGTGCGCCGAAGCTCTGAATGTCATATACCATGAAAAAGACCTCCGTGGGTTCTGTTATATGAGTATTGTACTCTTTTTCATTTTTAAAGTCAAGCGTTTTGCGAGAAAAAAGATGCATGGATGGAGTTGACTTTTTGGGGTGCAACTGATATAATTTATGGGAAGGTTTGGTTTTTTGAGAAAATAAACGGAGGTTTCTCTCTATGCTGAAATATAAAATTGTTGCCTCGGATCTGGATGGAACGTTGCTCAACACCGATTGTCGCGTGAGCGAGGAAAATTTTGCGGCGATCCGTGCGCTGACGGAGAAGGGCGTGCATTGCGCGATTGCAACCGGACGCACGCTTCGTGAAATTCCGGAGGAGATCCTTGGCTGTGAGGATATTCGTTATATCATATATTCCAACGGCGCGATGGTGCTGGATAAGGCCGAGAATCGGCGCATCAGCGCTTGCATCGATCAAAAAACCATCCGTCGCATGATGGATATCTTTGCGGATTACCGGGTGCATATTTCGGTGCGCTATGAAGGAGCGTGCTATTCGGATGCAACGCTTCCTCTCTCGGAAACGGCGGAGTTTTACAGAGTGGATCCCTCGCACGTGCATTGCTTGCGCGAAACGGGCCGCGCCATTCGCGATTTTTCTGCCACGGTGCGTGCTATGGAGGAGGCGGAGGTCTTCAGCGTCTTTTTTCATAGTGACGAGGAGCAGGCCGAGTGCCGCGCGCGACTTGAGAAGATCGCGGGCATTTATATTGCGGGGATTTGTCCCACCAATTTTGAAATCTTCAGCTGCGAGGCGGGAAAGGACATGGCGCTCCTTCGCCTGGCGGATCTGCTTGGTGTGAAGCGGGAGGAAACGATGAGCCTGGGGGATAGCGGCAATGACGTTGCCATGACGAAGGCGGCGGGGCTCGGGCTTGCAACCTCTAATGCGCAAAAGATCTTAAAAGACGTTGCGGATGGCATCGTATGCTCAAACAATGAGCACGTGATGAAATTCGTTCTTGAACGATATTTTGCATAAAAAGCAAATAAATATTTACATATGATGCATTTTAAAGCGGCGGTACGGTTTTTCGGAGGGAGAATCCTCTTAAAAAACAACGCCGCTTTTTCTTGTTTTTTACAAAAGAATTTATGTGTATGCAAGTGCGCGATACTCTCTTGGGAAAAGAAAAAACAGATCCAAAGCTCGCGCCGGATCCGGGCGCCAAAGTGCGCGTGAATTCTCTGCATGCGGGCATTTTTATCCGGTGAAAAATATTTTTTTGCAAAAAAAATGCCCGGCGCGGCAAAGCTCCTTGGCGCGTTAGAAATTCATTCTTACTATTTATTGTAGGAAAAGTTGTTTTCGGAGCGAAAAACGTCGAATCTGAGAGCCGCCAAATTTCGACTCTTCGCACCTATCTCGACGCTTGTTTTTTTCGGTTTTGCTTCTTTGCGGCAGGTCGTTCCGATCGGCGCGGCGGCAAAAATGCGGTGCTTGGGCACATTTTCGCCGCACTTTTTTGCAACCTTAGCCAAAGATATGTAAAATTGTTAAAATATTCCATTTTTTGGATCAAAAAACGTTTTAAAAATGTTAAAAAAATATCAAACTTGCGTGCCTTCGTCTAAAAATTTCGATAAAAATGGATATATCTGCATATTTTTCCATTGTGAAAATTGTATGCTTTTTACGAAATTTACAAAAATGGATATTTCAGGGAGAAATAATAGGTTTTCGACTTGATTTTTTGCGAGAAGGGTGCTATAATTATTATGTTATCTGTAACACTCGCGTTTTTTGGCGGGCGACTTTGGCCAGGTTGCCTTTCAGAAATGGCGAGAATATTAAACGGATTAAATTTTTTAGGAGGTTTTTCACATGAAAAACACAAGGAAAGTAGTGGTTTTGTTACTTTCTCTGGTGCTTGTGCTGGGTGCGCTGTTTGCATTGACTGCTTGTAGCGGCGATTCTCATGTACATACCTGGACGGAAGCAACCTGTACCACTCCGAAATCTTGTACCGAGTGTGGCATTATAGCCGTTCCGGCTTTGGGTCATACTGGTGGTACTGCTACGTGTGACGAACAGGCAACCTGCGATCGCTGCGGCGAGAAGTACGGTTCCAAGGCGGCACATGTATGGGAGGATGCAACCTGCACTGCTCCTAAGACCTGTAAAGTTTGTGGCGAGACCGACGGTAGCGTTGTAGGCCACAAATACGACCAGAAGATTTGCAATGCAAATACTCTTAGCGCAAAGGCAACCTGCCTTGCAGACGCTAAGTACTTCTTCTCCTGCAGCATTTGCGGTGCGGTTGATAAAACCGGCGGTACCTTCAATGCTGACGGCACGAAGCTTGTGCATGCAGATGCTGACAAGGATCATGTTTGTGACAATGGTTGTGACGCTGCTTTGAGCGAGTGCGCTGACGATGACAAGAATCACGTTTGCGACTACTGCGAAGAGGCTCTCGGCGAGTGCGCTGACCTTAACAACGATCATGACTGCGACTACTGCGGCGAAGCAGTAAGCGAGCACGTTGATGCTGATAAGGATCACGTTTGTGACAACGGTTGCGATGTAGAAATCGGCGACCATGCAGATGCAGATAAGAATCATTACTGCGATTACTGCAAGGATGAGATGGATGCTTGCGAGGATGCTGACGGCGATCACTACTGCGACTACGGTTGCGGCAAGACCTTCGGCGTTTGCGAGGATGCTGACAAGGATCATTACTGTGACTATGGTTGCGGCAAGTACTTCGGTACTCATGCAGATGCAAGCAAGGATCACAAGTGCGATTACTGCGGCGCTGAGGAGTTCGGCGCGTGCGCTGACGCGGATGACGATCACTTCTGCGATTACTGCGGCGCTGTTGCCGGCGATTGCGAGGATACTGACAATGATCATGCTTGCGACGTTTGCGGCGAGGCTGTTTCCGAGTGCGGCGAGGGCGATGTAGTTGACCATAAGTGTGACTACTGCGGCGCTGACTACGAGGCAGATAAGCACGTAGACCTGAATAAGGATCACGAGTGCGATTATGGATGTAATGTAGCGATCGGCGACCATGCGGATGCTGACAAGGATCATGCTTGTGACTACGGTTGCCTTGTAGAAGACTTCGGTGCTCACGAGGACTTCAATAAGGATCATAACTGCGATTATGGTTGCGAGGAGAAGATCGGTGATCACGCTGATGCAGATAAGAATCATTACTGCGATTACTGCAAGGATGATATGGGCGTTTGCGAGGATGCTGACGGCGATCACTACTGCGACTACGGTTGTGGCAAGTACTTCGGTGAGCACAAGGATGCTAACAAGGATCACGCTTGCGACTACGGTTGTAAGGTAAAGATCGGCGAGTGCGCTGATATTAATAAGGATCATAAGTGCGATTATGGCTCTGAGGTTCTGTCCACCTGCCTTGGTTCCGATGCTGACAAGAATCACGTTTGTGACGTTTGCGGCGCTGAGAACGTAGGTACTTGCGAGGATGCTGACAACGACCATGCTTGCGACTACGGTTGCGACAAGGTTTACGGCACTCACGCAGATAACAATAAGGATCACGCTTGCGACTACGGTTGTAAGGTAAAGATCGGCGAGTGCGTTGATGCAGTCAAGGATCACTACTGCGACTACGGTTGCGGTGCTGTTTACGGCAAGCATCTTGACGCTGACCTTGATCACGCTTGTGATTACGGTTGCACCTCTAAGATCGGCGCTTGCGAGGATACCGATAAGGATCACGATTGCGACTACGGTTGCGGCGCTGAATTCGGCACCTGCGAGGATAAGAATCTTGACCATGCTTGCGACTACGGTTGCGGCGCGGCATTCGGTTCTCATATTGATACCGACTTTGATCACTTCTGTGAGTACGGTTGCGCTGAGAAGATCGGCGTTTGTGAGGATGCCGACAAGGATCACGCTTGCGACTACGGTTGCGACAAGACTTACGGTACTCACGCGGATGCTGATAAGGATCACGCTTGCGACTACGGTTGTAAGGTAGCAATCGGCGATCACGTTGATGCTGACCTTGATCACTTCTGCGATTACGGTTGTAAGGTAGCTTTCAACGATTGCGTTGATGCTGACCTTGATCACTTCTGCGACTACGGTTGCGGCAAGGAGTATGGCGTTCACGAGGATGCTGTTAAGGATCACAAGTGCGACTATGGTTGCCTTGTAGAAGACTTCGGCGCTTGCGAGGATAAGGATCTTGACCATGCTTGCGACTACGGTTGCGACAAGTACTTCGGTGCTCACGAGGATACCGACAAGGATCACGCTTGCGAGTACGGTTGTGATGTAGCGATCGGCGCTTGCGAGGATACCGACCAGGATCACTGGTGCGATCACGGCTGCGGCGCGTCCTTCGGCGATCACGTTGATGCTGATAATGACCATGCTTGCGATTACGGTTGCAAGACTGAGATCGGCGCTCACGATGATGCTGACCTTGATCACTTCTGCGACTACGGTTGCCAGGAGAAGATCGGCGATCACGTTGATGCTGATAAGAATCACGTTTGTGACTACGGTTGTAAGGTAGCATTCGGTGTTCATGAGGACACCAACAACGATCACGTTTGTGAGTACGAGGGTTGCATCGTTGGTGCGATCGGTGTCTGCGAGGATGCTGATAAGGATCACGTTTGCGACTACGGTTGCGGCGCTGCATTCGGCGAGCATGCGGATGCTGGTAAGGACCACGTTTGTGACTACGAGGGTTGCATCGTTGGTGCGATCGGAACTTGTGAGGATGCTGATAAGGATCACTACTGCGACTACGGTTGCGGTGCTGAATTCGGTATGGCAGACC
>JAZQWS010000268.1:0-2287 GCA_045632465.1 Eubacteriales bacterium | reverse complement strand
CACCCTGCCGCAATACGAGGGCAAGGGCTATTTTTCCAAGCTCTTCCCCCTCGCCATCGAAGAGGCGAGAAAGCAGGGCGCGGTTTCCGCGCGCCTTGGCGGCGCAAGACAAAGATACGGGCGCTACGGATTTGAGCCCTGCGGCCCTGCCTATGAATTCCGCATCACCGATCATAACGCAAAATATACCCGCGCCGCCGAGGGCATCACGCTCGAGGAGATCAAGCGCGAGGACAAAGAAACGCTTGCTTTTTGCAACGCTCTTATGAAGAAAAAGCTCTTCTACGTGGAGCGAAGCACCGAGGAGGGCCACCGCGACGTGTATCTCGCGCTCTGCTCCAAGGAGGCAAAGCCCTTCCTTGTCAAGAGAAACGGCGCGCCGATCGGCTATATTTCCGCCAAAGGCAATTTTTCCGCGATCTTTGAGTTTTCCATGGAGGATGAAGCGGATATCCTGGCCGCCTCTGCGGCCGCCGCGCTTCAAAACGCGAATAAAATGACGAGCGTGATCGTTCCTCCAACGATGCCGAAGGCAATCGCGATTCTGCAGGCCGCGGCGCAGGAGATTTCGCTCTGCCATCCCTCGCGCTTCTGCATCCTGCAATATGAGCGCCTCTGCAGCCGCCTCTTAAAGGTCAAGGAATCGCTCTTCCCCCTGCCCGCCTGCGACCTCGTTTTGAAAATTGAGGACGGCGAATGCCTCCATCTGCACACGGGCGCAGACGGCGCGTATTGCAAGGCAACAAGCGAAGCCCCCGACATCACCCTGCCGCACCTTGAAGCGCAGAGATTTTTATTTGGTATGCGCGCAGATGACCTTCTCGCATCCCTCCCTGCTGAAAAGCAATTCGCCCTGCGAAATATCCTCCCCCTGCCCCTCACCTGGGCAACAAACGATTACGTATAGCGTGTTATCCTCAACGGAGAACACGCATCGAGATAAATCCCTTGAGGGATTTTCGATATGTTGCTAATGCAACTCGATATGCCTGCGGCTCGATATGTTTGCTACGCAAACGAGGGATTTATCTCATATCGAATTGATGTTCGCAAAGCGAACGGCAATATATCGAGTTCGAGCAAAGCGAGAACATATCGAGTCAACGCCGGGGTCCTCAAAACGAAGTATGAGTTTTGGGGTTCACGAGCGAACTTGACATATCGACGGAAAGAAAAACAAGAGCAAGAATAGAAGGATTTCTCCTTTTACTCTTGCTCTTTCTGTCGTAGGGCGGGGGCTTGCTCCGCTGAAAAAAACGTTTTTCAAGGGCGCGTAATTTTGCACCTCTCGCATAACGCCTCTATGAAATCCTCCTCGTTTCGGAGGCTCAGGCTGACGAGATCAAAGCGGTTGTATTTCACGTTCAAGTGATCCATCGCGTTTTTTAGCGAAAGCATGGAATCTGCCACCATCGTGTGCTTTTTCTCCACGGCATAGATCTTCTCATAAGGGATCTCCCTCGAAAGAAAGAATCCGAATTTAATGAAAAGTGTCTCCTCGCGAAGCTCCGCATAGCCAAAGCAGGGCGAAACCAAAAAATATCCGCAGAGAATCAGCGATCCGAGCGTAACGGCAATGGCAAAAGCCCCTCCGCCGTAAAACGACGGAATCAGGCAACCAAGCACCACGACCGCCGTGAAAATCGCAATGCCGTAAAAAAGCCGATCAAAGCGCGGCTTGTATCTCTTCGTCATAAAAACGCTCGCCTCAGATCGCGATCTTAACGATGATCTTCTTCATCTTGCAGGCATCTTCGCCGATGCGAAGGCCGGGCTGATGCAGATCCTCGGGGAAGAAGATCGCAAAATCTCCCGCCGAAAAAATGCCTCTCGTGCATTCTCCCTTGGGCGCAAAGAAGGCCGCCTCGATCTTTTCGTCATATGCCTGCGTTACCTCGGCGCGTGCAATGTTGATCAGATCCATGCGCTCCTCGCCCTCGGCGATAAACTGCAGATCGATATATCTTTTATGCCCCTCAAAAAAGGGCTTCTCCCAAGCGCGCGTTTCATATTCCTGAATCATAGCGAAGACTTTTTCGCCGTCGATCTCATATTTTCCTGCAGGAAGCTTCTGATCCAAAGCCTTTTTGATAAAATCAAATCCTGCCTTGAAATCTGCATGAACGCTGAAATATTTCTCGCGTTGGTCTATTTTGTCAAGTATCATTTGCATTTTCTCCATTTCTTGAAAGAAATTTAATGTTGATACATTCATTATAACACGAATATTATGCAAAGTCAATCCTGCTAACAAAAAACGGAAGCTCCTCTATATTTTGCAAGAAAA
>JAZQWS010000267.1:0-1471 GCA_045632465.1 Eubacteriales bacterium | reverse complement strand
CTTTCGTAATTTTTGCGATTTTTATTGACATTACGAGCACAAGGTGATATTATATTTATACTTAAAAAACAATCAAGAGGAGATTTTTCTATGAGCATTGCATTGATTACGGGTGCGTCCAGCGGTATCGGGCGCGAATTTGCCAAGCAGCTGAAGGCGCGCGGCGGTATTGATGAATTCTGGCTTGTTGCGCGCCGCAAGGATCGCATGGAGGCGCTGGCAGAGGAGCTGGGCATCCGCGCACGTATCATTTCCGCCGACCTTTGCACCGAGGAAGGCGTGAACGCCGTTCGCGAGGCGCTGGAGGCCGAGAAGCCCGAGATCAAGGTTCTGATCAACGCGGCAGGCTTCGGCCGCTTCGGCGCGCACGATCAGATCTCCGAGCGTGACACCGTTCGCATGATCGACCTCAACGTGAAGGCGCTGGTTCTCATCACGCAGATCTCCCTGCCCTATATGGAGCGCGGCGGCTATATCATTCAGCTCGGAAGCGGCTCTTGCTTCACGCCCCTTCCCAACTTCAACGTTTACGCCGCATCCAAATCCTTCGTTCTGCATTACACAAAGGCGCTTCGCTTTGAGATCAAAAAATACGGCGTGACCACCACGGCGTTCTGCCCCGGCTGGGTGGAAACCGAATTCCTCGGCGCGGCAGGAAATGACACCGAGGTGAACCGCCCGAAGAGCACCAAGCCCCTGCTCAAGGTGGAAAACGTGGTGCGCGGATGTCTGCGCGCCGCAGAAAAGGGCCGCGTGATGTACGTGACGAATTGGTTCACCAAAATGCAGCACATGCTCTTCAAGCTCACGCCCGACTGCATCCTGAGCGCGATCTGGATGCGCATGCAGATCACCGTTGATTCCAAAAAGGAAGACTAAAATGAAAACAAAAATTAACAAAATCGCAGAAAAGGAAACACCTGCACGCAAGGGCTTTGCCCCCGGAACGCTGACCGCGCCTCTGCCTCCCGCCCTCGTTACGGTTGGCGAAGGAGAAAAGGCAAACGTTCTGACCGTGGCTTGGACGGGCATTCTCGCCTCCACGCCGCCGAGAACCTACGTTTCGATCCGCCCCGCCCGCCATTCCTACAAAATTCTCAAGGAGCAGGGCGAATTCGTAATCCATCTGCCGAGCGCGGAGCAGGCACGTGCGGTTGACTACGCGGGCATCTTCACAGGCGCAAAGGTGAATAAATTTGAAAAATGCGGCTTCGAATGCGTTCCGAGTGAAACCGTTGCGCCCCCGACGATCGCGGGCTGCCCGCTGGCGCTGGAATGCCGCGTGACCGAAGTGATCCCCATGGGCTCGCATGACGTTTTTATGGCGGACATCCTGCGCATCACCTGCCACGAAACGCTCCTTGACGAGAAGGGAAAGATCCACATGGAGCGCGCAAATCTTTTGGCCTATGCGCACGGCGAATATTATACGCTCGGCAAGCGCGTTGGAAGCTTCGGCTTCTCGGCGGCG
>JAZQWS010000266.1:0-12221 GCA_045632465.1 Eubacteriales bacterium | reverse complement strand
GATGTCTTTGCCGCTTGCAAGCTCGATGCCGTAAATGCCGTATCCGTCACTGCAGTAATAAATTTTTTCTCCGTCCTCGCTCCACCATTCGTGCGTTGCGTGGTTGTTCATCGGGGGATAGGTCTTTCTCGTTCCGTCGGCCGCCACCGTCCAAAGCCTTTGATAAATTCCGTTCTCGTCGCAGGGAATCACGTATTGCCTTCCGTCCGCAAGATCGTTCCAGTAATCGTAGGCGCAGAGCGCGAGGCTATCGTTTTTGGGATTGATCTGTCCGTGATTGGTGTGAAAATCCGTGCGCGCCCATTCGGTAAATTCGCCGCTTTCCACGTTGATAATCCCTTGGATCGAGCCGAAATTCGCTCGGAGAACATCAAGGAAAAAGTGCTTTTTGTCCGAAAGCCGCGTCAAATGCGTGGAGATTTTGCTAACGTAGCCCTTGATCGGCACGTCGCAGAGCTTAACGGCGAAATTGTTCTTTCCGGGAGCGCGCTTGAAAACGCCCTTGCCGTTGGTGAAATAAGCCTCTCCGGTCTCGGCATCCACATAGGGAGACGCATCGTCGAAAAGCGCATCGTAGCAGATAACGATCTCGTCCTCCGAAAAATCCACGTAACCCAGCATTTTTCCGCGCTGAACGTTATCGTAAATCGGATTCACGGTTGCGTAAAACCAAAGGTAGCGCCCATCGATCGTCATCGAGTTGTTCACGAAGTAAAAGCCCTGCTGATAGGTGCAGGCTCTCTCCTTCAGAACGTAATATTCCGCGCCGCTTTCGGCGTTGATCCTTTTTTCGAAAAGGCGGGATGTCTTCGGTGTTTTCATTTTTCTCTCCTTAGTTTTCAAAAATCTTGGCGTATTGGCTGGCCATCAGAAGGAATGCACCAACGCCGTGCAGATCGTTTTCCACCGTGGGGCGCGCGATATAATGCTCGTACGTTCCCGTATCCACGCCCGTTCCGATGCAAACGCCGCGCACGCCGATATAGCCGTCCTCACCCTTGGCAAGAGAGTCTGCGATCGCGGCAAAGGTTTCTCTTGCCATCGCTTCCACGGCGCTTTTATCGATCGCCCCGATCTCAACGGCAAGCAAAATGGCATAAAGGAAAAGGCAGGAGCAGGAGGTCTCGATCCAGTTGCCCTCCGCGCCGATCTTGTCAACCACCTGATACCACATACCGCTCTTTGGATCGCGATAGCGCAGAAGTGCCTCGATCAATGCAAGGCCGGTTTCGATATAATCCCGCCGCTCGGCGCAGTCCTCCATCGTTTTTGCAATTTCAAACATCGAAACGGCAAACCAGCCCATCGCGCGCCCCCAGAAGCTTGCGGAGCATCCGCTTTCCTTGTCTGCCCATTCCGCCTTCTTTGAATAGTCCCAAGCGTGGTAATAAAGCCCGGTTTTTTCATCTCTCGTATGCGCGCGCATCAAGGTCATCTGCTTGTAAACGAAATCTCTGTGGATCTCGCCGCCGAATTTTTCAGCGTAGCGCGAGGTGATCACCCCCGCCATATACATACTGTCGAGCCACATCTGATCGTCCATAAAATCCTTGTGCCAGATGCCGCCCTCGGGATTTTTCTTGAGCATAAGCATCCATTCCACAAGCTTGTCCAAAAGATTTTTGTAAACGGGGTCTTTCGTTTCCTCGTAAAGCTTGAAGAGGAGAACGCCCGGCTGCAGATCGTCCGGCTCATTGGTCAGCATATCCTTCGGAATGCCGTCCTCGCCGAGCATGGCATCCACCCAGCGCTTCACGTAGGAAAAATATTGCTTGTCCTTTGTCACCTCGTAGAGCGCGAGCATTCCGGAGAGAAAAACGCCCTGATGATAATGGAAATGTCCCTCGGGCGGGAGCTTCTCTGCGGCGAATTTTTTCATCATCGTTTTCGCGGAGGCGATGGCATAGTCTTTTGCGGTCATAATGAATCCTCTTTCGTTTTTTCTTTATTATAACACAAAGAGGTGAGCAAATTTTGTTTGTTTTTGGATGAAAAACGAAAAAAACGCTTGAATCTTGCTATCTTTTGTGATAAAATAGAGGAAAATGAAAGGAGCAAGAGCCATGGATGCAACGATGGAGCTTGGCGATCATGCAGTCATTATGATCAATGCCGAGCGCTTAAAAGCGAATAATATGCGCACCTGCCATAGCCACGGCGTGTATGAGCTTTATTATTTGATCGAGGGCAATCGCATTCTTTTTGCAGACGGAAGCTTCTATCTGATCCGCGAGGGGGATCTTTTTTTGATTCCGCCGGGAATGCGGCATCGAACGCTGGATGAAAACGGCGGCTATGAAAAACTCGTGATCATGCTCCCCGCCGCCCTGCTTCCTAAGGATGCGGAGGGCGCGCTCCGCATCGTTCGACCAACGGAAGAGGAAACGCGCAACCTGAAGGCAGATGCCGAAGCCATCCCGCGCCTGATAACCTCCTCGGATTTTTCCGATCGCGTGGCCTGTCTTTCGGCAATTTTTCGCCTGATGCTTTCGGTTTTTCATCTGCCGCCCTGCATCGAGCCGCCCGTTGCCTCCCCCGCCCTCGGAAAGGTTTCTGCCATTCTTTCTTATATGGAAGAAAACTATATGCAAAAAATAACGGTTTCCTCGCTTGCGGAGCACTTTTTCATCAGCGATTATTATCTTTGCCGTCTTTTCAAGGCATACACGGGCCGCACCGTTAACGAATATCTTTCGCAGCTTCGTGTCGAAGCGGCCGAGCACCTTCTTCTGCAAGGCGCATCCTTGCACAACGTCTGGCGCGGATGCGGCTTTGGCTCGGAATCCTCCTTCGCCAGAGTTTTTCGCCAAAAAAACGGTTGCTCCGCAGGGCAATTTGCAAGGCAAAACGGCAAGCGTTAAAATAAAATCGAGGCCGACTCGTGATGAGCCGACCTCGATTTTTTGTGCTTTAGTCCGCGAAGGACCAAGAAAGGATCGTATAAATGTTTTCCACCTCGCCGCTTGTGTAGCTCACGTTGAGCACATCGCCGGCGCGCACGAGGATCAGAGCCTCGTCTGCCTCAAGGTAGCCCTTGTAAACCTTGCCGCCCTCGGCGGTGATATAAACGGTTGCAACGTCCGAAACGGGAATGATACGAACGTCCGTAACGGTGATCTCGGCGCTTTCTGTGCCGGTTTCTCCGATTTCAACGCCGTTTTGCTTCAAAAGCTTGGTGTAAGCGCTCATTGCATCGGTCTGCGTTGCGCCGGTGGCAACGATGCTGTAGTTTTCCACGTTCACGAGCGCATAGAGCTTCACGAGCCCTGCATCATCCTTCAGAACACAGATGTAGGTTGCCTGGCCGGAGATGTTCACGAGGGAGGGGAAGGATGCCTGATAGCCCTTTTCCTGTACCTCGCCCTCGGCGGCGGCCATTGCGGAATGCTCCTCCGCGCCGACAACGGGATAGAACTTATATTCGCCCGTGCGTGCGTTGGAAAGAATGAAGCCGATGTTGGATTTGTCGTCTGCCACCGCGCTGGTAACGCCGGTGAAATACCAAACGTCGTCATTTCGAACGAGATATCCGAAATCGTCGGTTGCAACCGTGCATCCAACGTTACCGATGATGCTGTTTAAGAAGCCGCCGGAATACGCGCCCTTCCAATTGTATTTTTCGGTGGCGAGATTGCCGGTGTAAACCACGTCGATCCAGGTGGGCGCTTCCGAAACGGGCATGATTTCGCTCTCGCCGCTCGCGGGATTAAAGAGGATCACCTCGGCAATATCCATTGCGCCGAAAAGGAAAACGCGGGGCTTTGCGCAGGAAACAACGTAATAGGGCGTTCCTTCTTCATCCACCTCAAAGGTGATGGAGTCAAAGATCTTCGTCGGGTAGCTCATACGGAGCTTGCGCGTGAGATCCTCGCCGAAGTACGCGCTGTCTACGTAGCGGATCGCCTCGGAAAACTCTACGTACTGGGATTCGCTCTTCACGGGGTCAACCATAACAAAGCCGGGAACGCCGCTGTCGCGGTTGCCGAGCCATTTGAAGAAGCCGTCATATTCCAGATTGGAAACCTTTTTCGGGGTGTTGTGGTAGTTGATCTGCGTGTAGTAGGTGCTGAGGGTGTACTGCGAAACCACGTGCGAAAGCGAGCCGAGCGTGCGCGTGCCGAGGATGGCGGCGCTATCCGTGTCCATCAGGGCAATATTGGTGATGGCGGCCATATCGGTTTTCGGCATATCCTCGGAAAATGCAGATTCCGTCACGTCGATCACAGAAGCGTAGCGTCTTGCAAAGAAGAATTCGGAAGAGAAGATAGAGCCGATGATGAGAACGGCGATGGGAAGCGCAAGCGGGATAGCCACCTTTTTGTTAAAGGAGAACGCAGACTCCGCCTTCTTTTTCTTCTTTTTTGCCTCCTCCGCGCCGAGGATCACGATCGGAGAGATCGAGGGCTGAAGAAAGGGAAGAAGATAGAAGAAGAGAACGGCGAAGAGATAGATCCAGAATCCTCTCGAATGGATGTTGATGGCGGGAAGGAAAATATAGAACATAAGAAGCGCCATCACCGTGCCGAGAATGAGAGAAAGGATGATCTTTCCCTTCTTGGAAAGTCCTGTAAGGAAATCAACGATAAGCTTCATAAAAAAAGCTCCTTTCTTTGATAATGCAAACAAATGTTATAAAATTTGATCAAATATACCCTTTATCCATTTCGATCTTCTCGTTTTCTGCATCCTTTTCTCCTTCAAAGAATGCGGAGAAAATCATCTCGCCGAGATCCTCTCGCGCTGAGCCGTAGCCGCTGTTGGAGAGGAAAATAAGATCGAAATCCTCGTCGGGAAGATATTTATGCAGGGTTCGGAAGCCGAGATGTCCGCCGTTGTGCGTGATGCATTTCTTTTTGTGCCATGGCATAACGCGGCAGCCCATGCCGAAATCGTTGATCGGCGCGGCGCGCAGCACCTCTTGCCAGGCTTCTTTTTTCAGAAGAAGTCCGTCCTTGATGGCGTTGCGCAAGGCGTAAACGTCATCTGCCGTACCGAGAATATCCCCCGCGCCCAGCATCCAATCCGTGGCGCGATCGATCTTTTTCGGCTCGCCGTCCGCAAGCTCGTATCCCGTCACGCGGTCGGGATGGAAAAGATGCTCGTTATCCACCAGCGCGTGCTTCATGCCGAGCGGATCGAAAACCTCTTTTTGCATATATTCCGCATAGGAAAGCCCCGAAACGTTTTCGATGATCAGTGCCGCAAGCACCATATTTACGTTGGCGTATCTCGTATCCGCGCCGGGTGCAAAGTATTGCGGATATGCCGAGATCAGGCGCAGATGCTCTCGGATGCGCTCGGGGGTTCCCGGTCGGTGCGCGGCGGCGAACTCTTTGTTTTGCTCAAAGTCGGGCAGGCCGCTGATATGCCGGAGCGCATGGCGGATGGTTACTCGCGCATCCAGCCCCTTCGCCTCGGGAATATAGCGGGAGGGATGCGCATCGCGATCCACAAGCCCCTTGTCGCAAAGCTTCATAAGACCGAGCACGCAAAAGGGCTTGGAAAGTGAATAGAGGCTGAAAAGCGAATCCTTTGTAAAGGGGCGCTTGGTTTCAAAATCGGCATAGCCGAAATTTTGCTCCAAAACGATTTTTTCGCCATGTGTGATGCGAAGCACGCCGAAAATGCGGTTTTTCTCGCAATAGGCGTTGAGATCTTCGCGGAGTGCGGCCATTTTATTTTTGGAAATCATAGCGATTATCCTTCGTATTCCGCAACGATCACGGCGGTATCGTAGATCGTAAGCGCGGAGGGAAGCGTCACCTCGCATCCGCGGATCGTGAGCGGCCTCTTTCTTCCGTTTTTAGAGATCATATAGGCTTTCTTCGGCGCTTTTTCAAAGCGGATCGAAACATCCTTTGCCGCATCCGGCCAAAGGTTGGCAACGAAAACGGCGGTGCGCCCTGCGTCCCTTCTTGCGGCAACGAGACCGTATGCAGGGAGCGAAACAGCGGGCAGACTCGGCGAAAGTCTTGCAAAGATCTCTCTCAGAACCGCCACGCGGTGGATCGAAGAGAAGCCGTCACCGAAATCGCCCTCAGCGGCGTAAACCGCAATGCGGCCGCCGAGCGAATTTTCATAATAGGTAAATCCGGGATGCTTTTCTCCCGAGGGGGTGTAAAGATAGGAAAGAGCCTTCGCCCCCGCGAGCGTGATGTCGCGGTATGCGCCGGGGCCAATGCGCGAGGGGATAATAACGGCAGAGCCATCGCCGTGCGTTCTTTCGGTGAAGCGCTCGGAGGCCGCGACCTGCATCACGCGCTCGCCGCTTCTGATGCCGAGATATTCGCCAAAGCCGCGCTTCTCGATCTCTTCGGCCGCGCCGCCATCGAGGAAGAGATTCTTTTTCAAAGCGCAAAGAAGCTCCTCGTCCGAAAGCTGTAAAACGCCGCCGCGCTCAAGGAGAATCGCCTCCTGTGCGCAGAGCTCTTCGGGGGTAAAATAAGAAACGGGGAAGCCGAGGCGGGAAAGAATCGTTTCCAAGGGTCTCTTTTGCACGGTGTCGCTGATGCGGCCGCTCTTCTTCGGCTTCGTCGCCGCGGGATAGCGGTCGGGCGAGGTCAGAAGTCCGATGCCGCATTTTTTCATGCCGTCAAGCTCCTGCGTCACGCGGTCGCAGAAGGGACGGTGCGAAGCAAGCATATGCTCCCATTCGGGCTCTTCCGCAAGCACGCATCCCTCTAAATCATAAATGCTGAGCGTGATGCCGTGGCAATTCATGAAGGCGGAAAGATCGAGCTGATAGGTCGTTGCCGCGATGCTCTTTGCATAGCGCGTAAATCTTGTGTTTTCGATTTCGGGGCAATGCTCGATATCCGAGCGCTTAAACTGCGCCGCCGCATTCGTGCGAAGCTGATCCACAAGAAGATAAGCATCGCCGAAAATTCTTGGATCGCTCTCCATATAAGGGCCGAAGTGCGGGCGGATGAGAGGCACGAGATCCCCCGAAAGCGTTTCTAAAAATTCGCCCCAATCGCGCCCCTCAACGGCGTGCACGTCGGGAACGGAGGTCATCAGCGCAACGCGCGTTTCGGGCGAAACCTCATGAATCGTTTTTTCGATCCTGCGGTTCATATCGGCGCAAACCTCGCGCTGAAATTCTCTGTATTTTATGGCAAGCGCCTTGGCCTCTCCGTCCGAAAGGATGGCCGCGCGCACCTCCTCGCGTGTTACCTTGCGCCCGATTCTCTTTGAAAAGGCCGCAAGATGCGCATTGCAAAAGCAACCGAAGTCCAGCTGCTCCGCGCCCTTCTTTCCTTCCAGAACGGGGCGAAGCTCGGTGCGGTGGTTATGGATGCGGATATCATCGTCGATCCAGATGGCATCGGGCTTGGTTTTCGCAAAGCGGCGAAGCTTGCCGAGCGCGATCTCGTTGAATTTTTCGCTGAGCATGCAGCCAACGCCGAGAGAAACGTTGCCGAATTCATCGGTATAGCAGTCCTCCCAGCCGCAAAGTGCCTTGTGGTCACAGTTTCCGTCCACCGAGCCGAAAAGATTCTGATAGTTCAGCTGATAGGAGATTCCCGCCTCGCGAAGACGCGGCGCAATGATCTCCATCTGCTCGGCAACGTAATTGGCATGCGCCGCGCTGTCGGGCATATAGTACCAATAAGGGTTGAGATCCACGTAGAGCATAACGGCATCCACGCGCGCCCTCTTGCAAAATGCGATCAGATCCTCGATCCTCCTCTCGGTCACTTCCTTTTCGTATTGCGGAAGGCAGGGGAGATAGTAGCGCAGAATATAGGTGAATTCTTTCTTTTTCAGCGACCAGATCATGTCCGTGTCCTCTTTATCTTTCGTTAAATCATAACGCGGCATTCCGTGATGCCGTAGTATTTCAGAATTTCGATGGCTTCCTTGTCGATCTCCTCGCCGCAAACGATGGCGGGAACAGCGGGGGGACAGCCAACGGAGAGGGAAGAAACCGTTCTTCCTATGGCCGCATCGAGCAAAACGCTCTCGCTCGGCGCAAGCATCGCCTCGCGCAGGGAGCAGAGCCGTTTCGGAATATGCGGCAGGGGGGGCATTTTTTCGATCGGCGCTTTTTTTGCAAGCGCAAGGAGCGCCGCCACGGTTTTTTCAAGATCGTCTGCGCTTGTGTAAGGGGAAAGCATCAGCACCAGGCTATCCTCGTCTGCAAATTCGCATTCGATCTTGTTTTTTCGCAGATATGAGGCGATCGCATCGCCCGTGTAGCCGAAGGATTTCGGCAGAAGCGTCAGCTTCATCGGCCCATCGCCCGAAAGGGAATAGCCGTGCGCCGTGAGTCGCGCCTTGGCCGCCTCTGCAAGCGGAAGGATCGCGGCAAGCCTCTTGGGAAATTCCTCGCGAAGGATCTCGGTCAAAAGATCTAAGGATTCCAAAATCAGATAGGAAGGGCTTGTTGAGCCGAAAAGCGCCATCGTTTCCTTGGCTTCCTCATAAAGGTATGTAGGCAATCCATCCGCAAGATGCAGATAGGCCGCCCCCGTCAGCGCGGGAAGTGTTTTGTGCGCCGAGTCGCAGCAAAGATCTGCGCCGAGATCGATCGGATGGCGCGAGGGGGAGAGAAAGCGCAGATATGCGCCGTGCGCATTGTCAACGGCGAGCAAAACGCCGTATCTGCGGCAAAGCGCGGAAAGCGAAGCAATCGGCGCGATGTTTCCGAGATAATCGGGGGAGGTAACGTAAAGCGCTGTGGGGGCATCCGTCTTGAAGATCTCCTCAAGAGCGCCAAGGTCAATCGGCGCATAGAGCAGGCTTGCGCCCTCCTTTGGATCGATAAAGCGCACGTCAAGATCTAAAAGTCCTGCGGCAGTAACAAAGGTCTTATGCACGTTTCTGGCTGCCAAAATGTAACCTTTTGTTTTTGCTTTGCGCATATGCAAACGAATCAGCGCCAGCATCGCACGAATGCATTGCGAAGATCCCTCTGCGGAATAAAGCGTTCTTTTTGTTCCGAAAAGCGCGGCCGTGCGCCGCTCGCTTTCCGCGATGATGCCGTCAGCCTCGTAAAGAGAATCCGCGCCAAAGATCTCTGTGATGTCCATGCCCTCCGGGCCGAGTGCGCGCTCTCCCTTGTGGCCGGGCATATGCATGCGAATAACTTCGCTTTCTGCATAGCGGGCGGCGAAGTCATAGATCGGTGTGCGCATCATTCGTCCTCTTCCATCATGCCGTGCGCCGCCACCATGATGGCGCACTCCATTCTTTTCTTGAAAAGCTCGCATCCGTATTTATAAACGCCCGTCACCGAGCCGGTCGCGTGATATGCGTTGGCCGCGCATCCGCCGGAGCAATAAAGCTTGGCCCAGCAATCCTCGCAGTCCTTTCTTGCGTAAACGTTGCAGGCGGCAAATTCTGCTTGCTTTTCGAAGTTCTTAACGCCGTCGAAAACGTTGCCGAGGCAGAATTCCTTTTCGCCAACGAACTGATGGCAGGGATAGAGATCGCCCGAGGGGGTAACAGCCATGTATTCCGTTCCCGAGCCACAGCCGGAAATTCTCTTATAGATGCAAGGGCCGCCCGAAAGGTCGATCATATAGTGATAGAAGGTAAAGGGGCGTCCCTCTGCCTTGCGGCGAAGCATCAGCTCGGCAAGCTTCTCGTATTGCTCAAGCACGATGGGGAGATCCTCCTCGGTCAGCGCAGAGGGGGACTTGGGATCGCAAACCACGGGCTCCATGCTCAGCTCCGAAAAGCCGAGATCCAGCATCTCTTCAATGTCTTTAAGAAAATCGGGATTGTGATGCGTAAACGTGCCGCGCATATAGTAGTTCTTCCCTTCGCGCGCCTCAACGAGCTTTTGGAATTTGGGAACGATGCGATCGTAGCTTCCCTTGCCGCTGAAGTCAACGCGGAAGCGATCGTGCACCTCCTTGCGGCCGTCCAGACTGAGAACCACGTTGCTCATTTCCTTGTTGGCGAATTCGATCACTTCATCGTCGATCAGGACACCGTTGGTCGTCAGCGTAAAGCGGAAATTCTTATTCTTTTCCTTTTCAATCTCTCTCGCGTAGGCAACGAGTCTTTTCACAACGTCCCAGTTCATCAGCGGCTCGCCGCCAAAGAAGTCAACCTCAAGATTGTAGCGGCTTCCGGAATTTTCAACGAGGAAGTCCAGCGCTCGCTTTCCAACCTCAAAGCTCATGATCGCGCTCTCGCCGTGGTATTTTCCCTGGCTCGCAAAGCAATAGGAGCAGTTGAGATTGCAGGTGTGCGCCACGTGCAGGCAAAGCGCCTTGATCACGCCCGCGGTCTTTTTCTTCAGATCGCCTGCCATCGGGCGGAAGGTGTCTTCCACGAAGAGTTGGCCGTCCTCCTTCAGGGAAACGACCTGTGCATAGCATTCCGCAATGTCTTCCTTGGTGATGCCGTCCTTGCCCTCATATTTTTCGTTCATTTTTGCGAGAATCGCATCCTTTTCTTCCTTCTCAAAGAGTGCGATGATATCGTAAGCCACGTCGTCAACCACGTGAAGTGCACCGGAGGTAACGTCCAAAACGATATTCATTCCCGAAAGCTTGTACTGATGAATCATATATATAAATCCTTTTAATATAAATTATAATTTTAATTTTTTGCGCCGGGCGCGCGCGTAAGGCGAAGGGGAGAGCGCCTATTTGCAGGCTCTCTCCCCTCGGTAAAAGCAACAATGAATTACTTGCTTTCCTTCTTCTCGCACTGCTGATTTGCAATACCGCAGCTGGTCTTGCAAGCAGACTGGCAAGAGGTCTGGCACTCGCCGCAGCCGCCGTTCTTCGCGCTTGCGCAAAGGTTGCGGGTCTTAAGAGTCTTAATGTGCTTCATGGGGTCTCCTCCGTTTTTTTGTGTTTTCTTTTTGTAGTATAGCACAAAACGCAAATAAAGTCAATAAGATGCGGTCATTTTTTAGGGCAAGGCGTAATTTTTTTTTAAAAATTATAAAAGAGGGTGCGGATGCGGTTGATTTTTTCGCAGAAAAAGTGTATAATAGAAGCCGCCGGGCAAGTTTTCGGCATTGACTTCATATCGTTTAAGGAAAAAAGACAGATGATAAAAACGAATTTTCATACGCACACCACCTTCTGTGACGGAAAGGATACGCCGGAGGAGATGGTGGAAACCGCGATCGAAAAGGGCTTTTCCGCCCTTGGCTTTTCGGGGCATGCCTATTTCGTTCTGGATGCGGATATCACGATGACGGAGGAGCAGCAAAAGCCCTACCGCGAAGAGATCCTGCGCCTCAAGGAAAAATATAAAAACAAGATCGAGATCTATCTCGGTATTGAGCGCGATAGCTGGTCGCCGATTTCCGAATATCCCTATGAATACACGATCGCCTCGGTGCATAATATCCTGAAGGATGGCGTTTATTGCCAGGTGGATCTCAGCGCAGACTGTATGCTGAAGAATGTGGCGGATCATTTCGGCGGGGACCACGATGCGTATGCCGAGGCTTATTTTGACGAGGTGATGCGCCTCTTCGATAAAATCCCCGAGGGGGACGTGATCGGTCATATCGACCTGATCACAAAGTATGACGAGCAGCTAAGTCTTCGCCGCTCGCCGCGCTATTTCGAGCTTGCGGAAAGAGCTGTCAAGCACCTCGCAAAATACGAAAAGCCCTTTGAGATGAATACGGGCGCGATCGGAAGAGGGCTCAGAACAACGCCCTATCCTTCCCCCGAGCTTCTTAAAATGATTAAAAACGCGGGCGGCCGCATCATGATCAATTCGGATTGTCATAATAGAGTTTACCTCGATTGTGCCTTTGAGGATTGCGTTTCTCTTGCAAAATCCTGCGGCTTTGATAGTCACATGGTTTTCACAAAGAATGGCTGGAAAGAAATAAAATTCGACGAAATGAAAATAAAAATTAGAAAAAGGAGCGTTTACGCTCCTTCTCATAAGGATGTTTGTATTTTGTAGGGGCGATTCATGAATCGCCCCTACGGACACACATAAATTTCGGCGGAGAACTTGTTTTCTCTGCCGATTTGTGATATAATGGGGTATATCGTAGGACGGGGGCTTGCTCCCGCCGTAACGAAAGATTTAAGCCAATAAGGCGGCGGGAGTAACCCCCCGCCCTACAAGGGGTATGGGCTTTGCCCGATGCCTTTGTAATACTTCAGTAGGGGCGATCATTGATCGCCCGCAAATACGCGTAAGGTAAAAACGGGCGACCACTGGTCGCCCCTACAAACAAATTTGGAAGAGAGGTTGTTTTCTCTGCCGATTTGTGTTATATAATGGGG
>JAZQWS010000265.1:0-1217 GCA_045632465.1 Eubacteriales bacterium | reverse complement strand
AACCTTCTTATTAAAAATCATATTGCCGTTTGGGACGTTATTGCATCCTGCGAAATTGAAGGAAGCGCAGACAGCACAATAAAAAATGTGAGGGCCAATGATATTGGACAAATCCTCGCCCACGCGGATATCCAAGCTATTTTCGCGAACGGAAAGACGGCGCAAAAATATTATGATCGCTATATCAAACCCACGATAGGACGAGAAGCCATTTGCCTTCCATCCACCTCACCTGCCAATGCTACATTCGGCTTGGATCGGTTGATCGATGCATGGAAAGAAATTTGCCAATATCTACAAAAATGACATTCTGCCACATTTTAACAAACAAATAACTTTTTTCGTGAGGAAATATTATGGAACCCATTCGCTATGAATTATGGGAAGGCGCCCCGGAGAAAGGCACTTATGCCCCTTATATTATGCACTACAAACCCGAGGATAAGAAAACCGACGCAAGTATTTTTCTGATTCCCGGCAGTGGCTACGCCATTGATCCTTCGCGTCCCATCCAGGAGGGTGACCGCGTCGCGCGCTATCTTGCGGACCTTGGACTGAACGTTTTCGTTTTGATCTACCGCGTTTTTGAAACGGAGGGATTTCCTTGCCCGCTTCTCGATGGGCGGCGCGGCATGCGCCTTGTTCGCCACCGCGCGAAAGAATTCGGAATTGATCCCATGAGAATCGTTTCAATCGGCTATTCTGCGGGCGGACACTTGGCGGCATCTCTGGTTGGCTATCACGAGCCGATGGAGGGCGAGGGCGTTGATGAGATCGACAGAGAGGATTATCGCCCAAATTTCCAGGCGCTTTGCTATCCCGTTATTTCGCTTGTTCCCGAGATTTCCTACACACACATCGGATCCGGCAAGCATCTGCTCGGAGAAAAATATGCACATCTTGCAAAGCTCTTGAGCTTTGAAGTCAGCCAGGAAGAAAAAGCACCTCCAACCTTCCTTTTTCATAATTTTGATGACACCTGCGTTCGCGTTGAAAACACGCTGCTCTACGCTTGCCGCCTAAAGGAGCTCGGCACGGAGGTTGAAATGCACGTTTATCCGCATAGCGGCCACGGCATCGGTCTGCCGCTGGAGGAAAGAGCGGATCTTATGCATGCGCGCGATTGGCTCACACAATTCGTTCGCTGGCTCGGCTACTACGGACTTCTCTCCGGCAAGTGATCCCCCATTATAAAGGAAAAATATCATGAACAGATA
>JAZQWS010000264.1:0-6936 GCA_045632465.1 Eubacteriales bacterium | reverse complement strand
CGCATCCGTGAAGCAAACCTCCAGCGCGGGCAAAACGGTCAGCCCCGCCGCATCTCCCGCTTTCTTGGCACGGTAGTAGCCGTGAAGAAAGATCGAAACCTTCTCCTCCCAGGAAATATCGCCAAGATCATCCAGCGTGTTTTTCTGAAAATGATCGCTGATAAAGATCGTGCTGTAGCCCGCCGCAAGATAGGCATTCACCATCTCGCTCGCGCGCTTTTTTCCGCAGAGGCTGACCTCTGCCGTGTGCAGATGCGTTTCGGTCTTGAACATATTTTTCCCTCGTATTTCTGCGGCTTCCCCGCGTTACACTAACAAAAAAATCCGCTCTCAAGAGAGCACGTTCTAATTATACCACGAAGGCAAAGAAAATGCAAGAGCGATCGCGTTTTTTCACCGCGGTTCATCCATTGTTAAACTATTGTCAAAATACACCAAAAATTCAACTCTTTTCTTGTCCAAAATGATGCATCTACCTTGACTTTTTATGCTTTTTATGGTATATTAAATATGATATACTCAAATAATATTGTTATTATGCGCGCGTATGCTCTGTTGGCAACGCGCCCGACAAAGGAATTTCGCCCCCAGGCGAGAAATGAAAGGGAACCCTATGCCATTTTTCAAATTGGGTAAAACCCATGTCCCCCACAGAAAAAACACCGCACAAAGCACACCGCTCCGCATGCCCGCGCCGAAAGAGGTGCTGATCCCGATGCTTCAGCATATCGGCAAGGCCGCAGATCCCATCGTGAAGGAGGGAGACGAGGTTTTCGTTGGTCAGAAGATCGCGGAGGCCTCCGGCTACGTCAGCGCGCCGATCCATTCCTCCGTTTCCGGAACGGTGAAGAAAATAGAGAGCCTTATGCGCCCGGACGGAAGAACCGTTTCCGCCATCCGCATTGAATCTGACGGAAACATGACGCCTTATGCAGGTCTATGCGCGCCCGAGGTTACGGATTTTGAAAGCTTCTCCGCCGCTGTGCGCGAGAGCGGCGCCGTTGGCCTCGGAGGTGCCGGCTTCCCCACGAGCGTGAAGCTGGATGCAGAGAAGAAGGGGCTGATCCGCACCGTTATCATCAACGGCGCAGAGTGCGAGCCTTATATCACCGCCGATACACAGACGATGCTGAATGACGGCGCAGATATCTACGACGGCATGATGCTCCTTAAGCGCTTTATCCGCGCGGAGGAATTCATCATCGGCATCGAAAAGAATAAGCCCACCTGCATCGAAAAGATGCGCCTTCTCTTTGCCGAGGAGGGAAACGAAAACGTGAAGGTGGTTTCTCTTCCCGCTACCTATCCGCAGGGCGGCGAAAAGGTCCTTATTTATAACACCACCGGCCGCAAGGTTCCGGAAGGAAAGCTCCCTGCCGATACAGGGTGCCTCGTTATGAATGTAACAACGCTGGCCTTCATCGGTCGCTATTTCCGCACGGGTATGCCCCTCGTGGAAAAATGCGTTACGGTGGACGGCTCTGCCGTTCTCTACCCGAAGAATCTGATCGTTCCGATCGGAGCGCCGATCGACGAGGTGCTGGCCTTTGCAGGCGGCGTTTCGGAGGATCTCGGTAAGGTGCTTTACGGTGGCCCGATGATGGGAATTGCCATCTGCAAAACGAGCGACCCGATTCTCAAAACCACGAACGCGATCACCGCATTCCGCGCAAAGGACGCACTCCCGAAGCCGACAACCCCTTGCATCCATTGCGGCCGTTGCGTTGATGCCTGCCCGATGCTCCTGAATCCCACGCAGTATTCGAAGGCTCTGCGCCTGCCCTCCGACGAGATGGTGGCGCTTCTCACCGAGGAAAAGCTCGGTCTTTGCATTGAGTGCGGATGCTGCTCCTTCGTTTGCCCCGCAGGCAGACCTCTCGTTGAAAACAACCGCATCGCAAAGGCAAAATTCAGAGCACATCTCTCGGCAAACCCCGTTGCCGTTCAGAATCAGAAAAATTAAGGAGGATTGAAAATTGAATAAACTGATCGTTTCCTCCTCGCCCCACGTTCGCTCCGCGCTGACCACACAGCGCATCATGCTGGACGTTGTGATCGCCCTGCTCCCCGCCGTGGCGGCATCCATTGCGCTCTTCCGCCTGAAGGCGCTCTGGCTGATCCTCGTTTGCTGCCTCGCCGCGCTCGGAACGGAGGCGCTCTTCCAGCTGATCGCAAAGCGCGAGCAAACCATTATGGACGGATCTGCCCTCGTCACAGGTCTACTCCTCGGCCTCAGTCTGCACGCAAACGTGCCTCTCTGGCAGGCGGCCATCGGTGCCGTGTTCGCCATCGCGGTTGTAAAGCTTTGCTTCGGCGGCCTTGGCAAGAACTTTGCAAACCCCGCCATCACGGGAAGAATCTTCATGCTCGTTGCCTTTGCCGAAGCGGCAGGCGGCGCATATTCGCATAAAACCGTGCTGGAAAACACCGCCTCCGTTATTGAAACGATGGCAACCCCCCTCAACAAGATCAACGATGCGAGCGCAAAGTATCTGCCTCCCTTGAAGGATATGTTCCTCGGAACGGGCAACTGCGGCGGCGCGATCGGCGAGGTTTGTAAGCTTGCGTTGCTGATCGGCTTCGCTTACCTTCTCATCCGCCGCGTGATCTCCTGGCACACCACCGTTACCTATGTTGGCACGGCGTTTCTGCTTTCCTGGATCCTTTCCGGAAATATCACCTATGCAACCTATCATCTTCTCGGCGGAAGCCTTCTCTTCGCGGCGATCTTCATGGCAACCGACTACGTAACCACGCCCATCAACAAGGTGGGTAAGCTCGTGTTCGGCTTCGGTTGCGGTCTGATCACCGTTCTGATCCGCTTCTACGGCGCGTATCCCGAGGGCGTTTCCTTCGCGATCCTCTTCATGAATATTCTGACGCCTTATATCGAAAAGTGGACGAAGCGCCGCCCGCTCGGCGCCGCAAAGAAAACGGGAGGTGCGAAGTAATGAATCGGAAAACACTTGCATCCCTGAAGCCCGCCATCGTTTTGACCGCGATCTGCATGGTTGCCGCGCTTCTTCTCGCGGTGGTCAATACCCTGACTACACCTAAAATCGAAAAATACGAAAACGATAAGCTGATCGCCACCTTTGAGGAGGTTTTCCCCGGCGCGAGCGGCTTTGAAAAGCTCTCCACGAAGGGTGCGCCCAAAACCGTTAAGGAAGCCTACAAGGAAGAGAGCGGCATGGGCTATGCCTTCTTGATGACCGCACAGTCCGGCTATCACACCTTGCAGTTCTCCCTCGGTATTGATAACGAGGGCAAGATCATGGGCGTTTCCATGATCTCCACCATTCACTCCGGCGGAGACGCCGCGTTTACCCATTCCCTTCCCACCTTCCTCGACTCCTATAAGGGCGTCGGCGCGGATCTTTCGGGAAGCGTGGATAAGGTCAGCGGCGCAACCAAGTCCTCCGCGGCCATGCGCGCCGCAATGGCAGACGCCTTTGCCTACGTGGAAAGTCTGAAAGGAGGCGCGTAAGACATGAAAAGCAATAAGCAGCTCGCAATTTTCCTGCGCGGCCTCATTATCGAAAACCCCGTGCTCGTTCTCGTGCTCGGTACTTGTCCTGCTTTGGCGCAAACCACGAACGTGATCGGCGCTTTGGGTATGGGAATTGCCGCAACGCTCGTTCTCATCTGCTCGGGTGTGGTGATCTCGGCCCTGCGCAACCTGATCCCCGACACCGTGCGCATCCCCTGCTATATCGTTATTATCGCCACCTTCGTAACGGCGGTTCAGCTCATGATGCACGCCATCCTTCCCGAGCTTTACGAAATGATGGGTGTATATCTCGCCCTGATCGTTGTAAACTGCATCATCCTCGGCCGCGCCGAGATGTTTGCCAGAAAGAACAACGTTCTCGACTCCGCGGCAGACGGTCTCGGTATGGGACTCGGCTTCCTTCTCGCTCTCGTTGCAATGGCAACGGTCCGTGAGGTTTTCGGCGCGGGCACGTTTGCCGGCATCGAGATTCCCTTCTTCAAAACCTATCATATTCCGATCCTGAACCAAGCCCCCGGCGGCTTCCTCGTTTTCGGCATCCTGATCGCCGTGATGAACAAGATCAAGGAGAAGGATGGCGGCGTGAAGCGCAAGTCCTTCAGCTGCGAGAGCTGCCCCTCTGCGGAGCATTGCAAAAAAGCCTCCTGCGCCGAAATGATCGAGGTGCAGACCGAAGCATCGAAAATTGCCGCAAAGGAGGAAACTGAAAATGACGCTTAAATCCCTGATCCTCATTCTGATGAGCGGCGTTCTCGTCAACAACTACGTTCTGCAGAAATTCCTCGGCATCTGTCCCTTTCTCGGCGTTTCCAAGAAATTTCAGCAGGCATCGGGCATGGGCATGGCGGTTATCTTCGTTATGCTCTGTGCAACGGCGGTGACCTGGCCGATCCAGACCTATATCCTCGGCGAAAAGCTTGCCTATCTGCAAACCATCGTTTTCATCCTCGTGATCGCGGCGCTGGTGCAGTTCGTTGAGCTTGCGCTGAAGAAATTTCTCCCCGCCCTGCATCAGTCGCTCGGCGTTTATCTGCCCCTGATCACAACCAACTGCGCCGTTCTCGGCGTTACCATCAACAATATCACGGACGGCTATAACTTCCTTGAATCCATGGTGTCCTCGCTCGGTGTTGGTCTCGGATTCTGGCTTGCGATGATCCTCTTCGCGGGCGTTCGCTCTAAGATCGACAATTCCGCGCCCCCCAAGTGCCTGCAGGGACTTCCCGTCACGCTGATTGCGGCCTCCATCGTTTCGCTCTCCTTCTATGGGTTTGCAAGCGTTGTGGAAAATCTTCTGAAGTGAGGTGGCGCGATGGATACGATTCTCATTTCTATTTTGATCCTCTTTTTAGCGGGCGCGGCCTGCTCGGCGCTTCTCGTTCTGGCAGCGAAGTATTTCGCCGTAGATGGAAATAAAAAGGAAGCCGCCCTGCGTGACTGTCTGCCCGGCGCAAACTGCGGCGCCTGCGGCTATAGCGGCTGTGACGGCTATGCAAAGGCGCTCGCCGAAGGCGAAACCGAAAGAACCAACCTCTGCATCCCCGGCGGCGACAAAACCGCCAAGGATCTCGCCGCCATCCTCGGAACGGAGGCGGGCGACGTTGTGGAGCTTGTGGCTTACGTGGCCTGCGGCGGCACCTGCGATGCCTCCGGCAGAAAATACGACTATCGCGGCACGCCCTCCTGCTTCTCGGCAAACGCCGCCTTCGGCGGTGACCGCTTCTGCAACTTCGCTTGCCTCGGCTACGGCGACTGCATGAAGGTTTGCCCCCGCGACGCGATCTCCATTCAGGGCGGCATCGCCAGAATTGAGTCCTCGAAGTGCATCGGATGCGGCCTCTGCGCAAAAACCTGCCCCAACGGCATCATTCACCTCGTCAAGGATACTACGCGCGTGGTGGTGAAATGCTCCAACAAAAACAAGGGCGCAGACGTGCGCAAGATCTGCAAGAGCGGATGCATCGGATGCGGAAAATGCGAAAAGAACTGTCCCACCGGCGCGATCACCGTCAAGGACAACGTTGCCACGATCGATTACGAGAAGTGCACCGCTTGCGGTCTCTGCGTTGAGGTATGCCCCGTGCATTGCCTTGAGGAGGGAAGCTTCCTTTGCGGCAGCCGCTTCTCCGTGCAATAAACTTACATGGCAGAAAAGAAATCTATGCGCCTTCGGCGCGATCTGATCCTGATCCTTTCCCTGCTTGCCATCGGAATCTTCTCCCTCGTGCTTCTTCGCCTCACGGCAGAGGAGGGCGAGCGCGTGGCGGTAATTCTTGAAAACACCACGGTGGCGGAATATTCCCTTGCGGTGGACGGTGAATTTCCGCTCCTCGGCGGAAAAAATCTGCTCGTGATCGAGGAGGGGCGCGCCTATATCAAGGCGAGCGCATGCCCCGACCATCTCTGCGAGCGCATGGGAAAAATTTCGCTGGTGAACGAGCGCATCGTTTGCCTGCCGCATAAACTAACCGTAAAAATCATCTAAAAAAAAACGCCGCGATCCTTTGGAAAAGCGGCGTTTTTTCAAAATCCGAAAGGAGAAGTATATGAAAAACCGCGAAAAGATCCGCCGCATGACAATGCTTGCGCTCCTCTTTGCCATTGCAATGATCTTCTCCTTCGTGGAGAGCCGCGTGCCAACCTTTATCCCCATCCCGGGCGTGAAGCTCGGTCTATGCAACGTGGTGGTGATCTTCACGCTCTTCACCCTCGGCGCGCCAAGCGCCGTCTGCGTCTCTCTTTTGCGCGTGATCCTCTCCTCGATCCTCTTCGGAAATGCCGCCGCGTTCTTTTATAGCCTCGCGGGCGCGATCCTCTCCCTCGGTGTTATGATCCTTCTCGTCCGCCTGCATCTCTTTTCCGAGCTTGGCATCAGCGTTGTCGGCGGTGTTTCCCACAACGTCGGTCAGCTTCTCATGGCATGGCTCATCCTCGGCACGGGCGGCGTGATGTATTATCTCCCCGTCCTCCTCATCGCGGGAAGCATAGCAGGCGCCCTGATCGGGCTTCTTTCCGCGTATCTATGCAAGCGCGCGTCTCACCTACTGACGCGCTAAGGGCACTGATAATCTTAACACCGCAAAATTGAATTTTTATAGCACAAGAGAAACGAAAAAGCCAAAAAGAGATCGCCTTCTCCTGCGGGAGAAGGCAAATACACTCTGCAGTCTTTCAAAAAATATTTAAAATGCGGTATATCTCTAAAGGTATACCGTATTTTCTTTTATATTGAATTTATCTTTTTTGTGCACAACACTTTGTTTATCTTTCGCAAGCGCCGGCCGCTTTCGTAATTTTTGCGATTTTTATTGACATTACGAGCACAAGGTGATATTATATTTATACTTAAAAAACAATCAAGAGGAGATTTTTCTATGAGCATTGCATTGATTACGGGTGCGTCCAGCGGTATCGGGCGCGAATTT
>JAZQWS010000263.1:0-3871 GCA_045632465.1 Eubacteriales bacterium | reverse complement strand
CTCCGAATTGGTGATGGAAGCACTTCCGCATCTTCCGGGGGAGGGAACCCTCTATATTGCGGATCTCTGCTGCGGTAAAAGCTATCTGAGTTTTGCGGTTTATCACGTTCTGCATTATATTGCCGGACGGGACGTGGAGATGATCTGTATGGATCTGAAAAAAAGCGTTATCGATTACTGTGCCGAGGCGGCGGTGAAATGCGGTTTCGGCGGAATGCACTTTATGTGTATGGACATCAACGATTTTGCCCCCGAGAAAAAGCCGGATATGGTGATCTCTCTTCACGCCTGTGATATCGCAACAGATATCGTTCTTGATTTTGCGGCACGGCATGAGGCGAAAGTGATCCTTTCCACACCCTGCTGCCAGAAATATCTCAGCGAGCGCATTCACAACGAGGCCCTTTCCTTCGTTACGGAATACGGACATCTGAACCGCAAGCTTTCGGATGCGCTGACCGATGCGCTTCGCGCGCTTTATCTCAAAAAAGAGGGTTATCGCGTTCAGGTCTGCGAGCTGACCGATCCGCAGGATACCCCGAAAAACACGCTTCTGCGCGCCGTTAAGGTACGCAAACATTGCGAGGACGCACAGAAGCAATACGATGCCGCTCTCACCTTTTTGCTCGGAGACGGCGCGAAGGATTATTTGAAAGAGTTCGAATAAGAATGGAAAACATTTACATTACAAACTCCCCCGAAGAGACCGAGGCCGTTGGCGCTCTGCTTGCCAAGATGCTGACCGAAAAGGCGCCGAACGGCGCTCTGATCGCAATGGAGGGCGAGATGGGCGTTGGAAAAACGGCGTTGGTGCGCGGATTCTGCAACGCGATCGGCATTCGCGGCGCAAAGAGCCCGACCTACACCATCGTGAACGAATACCAAGGCCGGCACGCCGTTTTTCACTTCGATATGTATCGCATCGAGGATGAGGACGATCTTTACGCCATCGGCTTTGAGGACTATCTGAACCGAAACGGCTATCTTTTCCTCGAATGGTCCGAAAACGTGAAGAACGCGCTTCCCTCCCCGCATATCACGCTTCGCATCGAGAGAACCGATGCGGAAAGCGGACGGCGCATTACGATTGAGGGACCGGAAGAGACCTTGCGGTAATCTTTTCTTGCAAGGTGCAAAAAAGAAAAAATCATCAGTTTTTAGAATGGAGAGTGCTATGATCTTAGCATTTGACAGCACGGCAAAGGTCGCCTCCGTTGCATTGATGCGCGGCGGGCTGACGGTTGCCGAATATTCCGTGAACTGCGGGCTGACGCAAAGCGAGCTTCTGCTTCCCATGGCAGAGCATTGCCTCGCCTCCGTTCACGCTACCTTTTCCGACGTTTCCTGCCTTGCCTGCACGGTTGGGCCGGGCTCTTTTACGGGGGTTCGCATCGGCGTTGCCACCGTTAAGGGGCTTGCCTTCGGAAAGGATCTTCCCTGCATCCAGGTTTCCACATTAGAGGCTCTTGCCGAAAATTTAAGAGGGCTTCGCGGCATCGTTGCAGCCTGCATGGATGCCAGACGCGGCCAGCTTTACAATGCGCTCTTTAAATCGGACGGCGAGAATATGGAGCGCCTTACGGAGGATCGCGCGATCTCTATCGCGGATCTTGCCGAGGAGCTTAAGAGCTACGATGGAGATATTTACCTCGTTGGCGACGGATACGAAGTGGCTTACAAGGCACTCTCGGAGGCAGGCATCGCGCCCATGGTGACACCTATGGGGCTTCGCAATCAGAGCGCGGCTTCCTGCGCCGCCGTTGCGAGCCGACTTCTTGCAGAGGGAAAGACCACAAGCGATAAGACATTTTCTCCCTCCTATCTCAGAATGCCGCAGGCCGAGCGCGAGCGCCTGGAAAAGGAAAAGGCCAACGGCTGATCATTTCAAACTGATATTCAAAAACATAAAATACTATAAGAGAGGCTTATATCATGCTTAGAAAGAACATTTTTATCGGTGCGGATTCCGCCGGTTACGAGCTGAAGGAAGAGGTTAAGAAGCACCTCGTTGAGCTTGGCTACGTTGTCAACGACTGCGGAACGAGCTCCACCGAATCCTGCCATTATCCCCACTTTGCGCTTCACGTTTGCACAAACCTGCAGCGCCAGCCCAAGGATTCCTGCTTTGGTATTCTGATCTGCGGCACGGGTATTGGTATGTCGATGTGCGCAAACAAGTTTAACGGCATTCGCGCCGCACTTTGCTCCGACACCTATTCCGCGAAAATGACTCGCCAGCACAACGATGCAAACGTGCTTTGCATGGGCGCGCGCGTGATCGGCTCTTGCCTTGCTATGGATATTGTGGATGCTTTCCTTGAAAACGAATTTGAGGGCGGCAGACACGCGGTAAGACTTGATCTGATGGCGAAGATCGAGGCTTCTCAGAAGGACTAATGAAAAATCAAGAGCGCACTTATGATTTTTTTCATAGGTGCCTCTTCTTATATTTTACTTGGAGAAAAACTATGAAGCGACTTCCCTGCCTTTCCATCAATCTTTCTGCGCTTGAAGCAAATGCGCGCGTGCTCTCTTCGATCTGCGAGGAAAACGGCATCACGCTTTGCGGCGTTGTTAAATTTTCAGACGGCGATACCGAGGTTGCCAAGGCCTATGCTGCAGGCGGATGCAAGCAAATTGCCGTTTCGCGCGCGATCCATCTTGAAAAAATTAAAAAGGCGCTTCCTGACGTTGAAACGCTTTTAACAAGAACGCCGCCGCGCTGTGACATTGAGATGACGGCGAAATACGCGGATCTTTCTCTGCATTCGGACAAGGATGTTTTGCGCGCGCTCAATGATGCCGCAGAGAAAGCGAATACGACACCCGGAATTATTCTCATGCTTGACGTTGGCGATCTGCGCGAGGGCGTTGACTCCATTGATGCGCTGACGGAGCTTGCCGCTTACACCGAAAAGAATCTAAGGCATCTGCGCATTCGCGGCGTTGGCACCAATCTCGCGTGCTTAAACGGCGTTCTTCCCTGCGAAGAAAATCTTTCCTTTCTTGTGGAGGGGGCTTGCGCCGTTGAGCAGACGATCGGAAGAAAGCTCGATTTTATTTCGGGCGGAAGCTCAATCAATACCCTGCTTTTGCAGGACGGAAGAAATAAAATGCCCGAGAGGATCAATCATTTGCGCATTGGCGGCATGATTGCAAATCCTATCAACATCCGCATAAACCGCGGCATTCAATTTGAGGGGATGCGCGAGGATTCGGTTATGCTTACGGCAGAGATCGTTGAAATTGCGGAAAAGAACTCAGCACCGAAAAACACCTCTGCGAAAAACTGGGCGGGTGAGATCATCAAAACCGAGGACAAGGGACGGCGCATGCGCGCCATTCTCGCCATCGGAGAGCAGGATATCGGGCATCCCGACTATCTGATTCCAATGGAGGAAGGGGTTCAAATCGTTGGCGGTTCAAGCGATCATACGATCGTGGACGTTACGGAAGCAAAGAAAATCTATAAGACAGGGGATGCTTTGCATTTCCGCTTGAAGTATGCCGCGATGCTTTACGCCTTCACCGGCCAACACGTGGAAATCGAATATCTTTCGGATTGATAAGAGGCATTTACCGATGCGGGGCGGCCACAAAAACGGTCTTTTCCCCGCATTGGCCGAGCGAGAAAAAGAAATTATTATTTTTTCAAAAAAGTTTGCAAAATCTCTTGACAAATCAAATAAAATATGTTATCATATATAGGCGTTCGATGAGAACGTTCACTATGCGAGTGTAGTTCAATGGTAGAATTCCAGCCTTCCAAGCTGGTCGCGTGGGTTCGATTCCCATCACTCGCTCCAATACGCGCCCTTAGCTCAGTGGATAGAGTGCCCGGCTACGAACCGGTAGGTCGAAGGTTCGAATC
>JAZQWS010000262.1:0-3619 GCA_045632465.1 Eubacteriales bacterium | reverse complement strand
GCTCAGCAACTACGTCATCCTCAACGCCGGCAAGAACGCCAAGCTCACCCTCAACAACAACGCCGCGCGCGTGTGCGTACTCAACAACCTTTCTGGTGAGTGCGATGTTGTCCTCGAAGGAGTGGTGCGATCCGTCGATCATAACGGAGGTGAAGCCACCGTCGATGCAGGACTTGCAAACCTCGAAGTCTGCGCCGTGGTCAAGGTGAAGCGCAAGGTCAACGCCGCTGTCCTCAACGGCTGCCTTGGCAAGAGCCATAAGATATGCGTGCTTCGCATACTTTCTTGCGCCTGCGGAAACCTGAAGGATAACGGGGGACTTTTCTTCTGCAGCCGCCTCGGTGATCGCCTGGATGATCTCCATATTGTTAATGTTGAAAGCGCCGATTGCGTAACCGCCCTCGTATGCCTTCTTGAACATTTCTTTTGTTGTTACAAGTGCCATTTTGATTCTCCTTGTTTTGTTCTTGATTTTTTTCCACTATATATTTTACAATTTTTTTCGGGAAAAATCAAGCCCTATTTTGAAATTTGGCAAAATATATTGTATAAAAAGAGAAAAACGCGCGCTCTATCCTTTGTTTCTCCGAAAACTCACGCATTTTCGGGCGCAAAAGCACGGCGGATGAGGATTTATTTCATCACCTTGACGAAACGGAACATTTCATCGGGGCCCTCGCTATGCGCACCGTCACCTTCGTCCTTCGGCATTTCGTGATCGGGAGCAAAGTATTCGCACCAAAACTGATCGATTTTGAAGCCGCATTTGTTTACGTAGAAATGGATATTTCGTTTTTCAAAATAGGGCGTGCAGGTTTCCCAAACCTCCGTTTCCGGATGGAGTGCCTCGATTGCTTGCCAGGCACCGTAGCCGATGCCCTTGCTATGCACGTCGGGCGAAACGAAGAGAAGCTCCAGCTCGTTATGATGCGTTTTCGGATGGATCTTCAAAACCGCGCCGCCAACCCTTTTGCCATCGAAAACGATGCGGTAGGCCTCGCTTTGCGGATCGTCGATCGCGCGCTCGATCGTTTGGCGCGAGATAATTTCGCCGCTTGCATCGAGATGATCGTCACGCGCGCCGAATTCCATCATCGCTCCGTATTTGAAGGCCCATTGGTTATCGAGAATGAATTGCTCGCGATCGTCCTCTGTTAAGGGAATCAAGGTAACCTTTGTGTTTTTCATCGTATACTCCTTTCAGAAAAAAAGAGCTCGGGCTATTGCACAAACAATAACCCGAGCTCACTCGGACACCTAATCCGGCATCTGAGCACTACGGCGCTCTGCCTCCGGTGACCATTCTGTTTTTTGTTAACGGCTATCAGATAGCCTTTGCGTTTGCGAGGAGGTACTTCTCGGCCTCACCGCACCACATGCCGTTGTTTGCCTCCACGATCTTTGCAAGCTCTGCATAGAGAGGATCGTTCTTGCCGAGCTCTGCGAGGTCTGCAAGAGCAACAAGGGGCATGGAAATGAAGTTGTAGATCAGCTTCTTTCCGCCGGGGATCTTGTCCAGGTTCAGAACGGTGTCAACCACCGCGTCAAGACCGCCGATGTGCGTGATCATTGCGGTGGGATTGAGTCTGCCGTCGTTCATCATCTCGATGGACTCGATCATATCTGCGGTGTTACCGCCGGAGTTACCGCAAACGTGGGTGAAGCTGTAATGTACCTTATAGAAGTTGAAGTTTGCAGAGAATGCGGCGTTGGTCGGGCCTGCGAAGAAGTTCAGGCATCCGTCAAAGCCAAGCACGCTGTCTGCCAGCTCAACAACGGGCTTTACGGGCGCGTAAACGAATGCATCGTCATAGCCCTTACCGCCGGTCAGCTCCATCAGATAATCATGTGCGTTTTCAACCGCGTTGGTGTTTACGTAAACGAGCTTAACGCCATTCTTTGCCGCTTCCTCAACGGTCATGATCGATGCGGCACGCGCAAGACGCGCGTCATCGATATCGGTAACAACGAGAAGGCCGGGCTTTCTGTCGCAATGGATCGCATAGTCGATCGCGCCGAGACCCATGGGGCCTGCTGCTGCCATGAGGATGGAGTTACCGCCCTCAACGATTCCCATCGTGTGCAGGTGGGTGGTGTTGTTGGTGTGGTAGTTGGTATGGTAGCCGGCAACAACGCAGGAAACGGGCTCTGCAAGAGAACCGTAGAAGAAGCTGTCGTTATCGTAGTGAAGCAAGCAATTGCACTCCATTACCTCGTTGGGGATGATAACGTACTGGGAGTTACCGCCGATAAAGCGATAGGAATAGCCGGGAGCATCCAGCTTGCCCTGCCAACCCATAGCGGGCTGAATGGAGAAGCGGTCTCCTGCCTTGAACTGATCCTGCCACTTCTTACCAACGGCAAGGATCTCGCCGCAGAACTCATGGCCGATGATGGTGGGATGCTCTGCAATATCGTTGGGAACGCGCGCGTGTGCCGCACCCTGAAGGGCCGCCTTGTGCGTGGACATGCAAACGCTGTCGGAAATAACCTTCGCGAGGATTTCGTCATCCTTCATCTCGGGAAGATCAAATTCCTCGAGGCGGATATCGTTTGCGCCGTATATGCGGACTGCTTTCGTTTTCATAATTTTCTCCTTTGCTTATGCATATGGCTTTTCGCCGATTTATTACTTTAAAAATTATAGCACCCTTTATAAAAAAAGTCAAGTTCCATCGGATGAATTCTGAAAATAATTACGCGAATACGCAAAATATTTATATAAGATGATTGCATTTTCACATTTTTCGTGATATAATGTCAATATAATAAATATTTTCGGTTTTGAAAGGACTTTTTGAATCATGAAGCAAGCACTTATGTACGGCGCGGGAAACATCGGCCGCGGATTTATCGGCCAGCTTTTCCATATGTCGGGCTATGAGATTTCTTTTATCGACGTAAACATGGCCGTGATCGATAAGCTCAATACGGACGGTCAGTATCCCATCTATATCACCGAGGGCGAGAGCTACCGCGAGTATCTGGTAACCGGCGTTCACGGCGTGAACGGCCGCGATAACGAGGCAATTGCCGAGGCAATGGCTTCTGCGGATATCATGGCAACCGCCGTTGGCGTTAACATCCTGAAGTTTATTGCCGCTCCCTTTGCCTGCGGCGTTCGTCGCAGAATGGAGAAGGGAATTGAAGCACCCCTGAACGTGATCATTTGCGAGAATATGATCGAGGCAGATAAGTATTTTGCAGGCCTTGTGAAGCAGAATCTCTCCGAGGAGGAGGCGAAGTATTTTGATTCGCACATTGCGCTCGTTGAGCCCTCGATCGGAAGAATGGTTCCCGCAACGCCCAAGGAGATCGCAGAGCAGAATCCCCTCGCCGTTTGCGTTGAGCCCTATTGCGAGCTTCCCGTGGATAAGCATGCCTTCAAGGGCGAGATCCCCGCGATTGCAAATATGGTTCCTTTTGCTCCCTTTGATTTCTTCATCCGCCGCAAGCTCTTTATGCACAATATGAGCCATGCGCTGACCGCTTATTTCGGTGCGCTTCGCGGATATACCTACATCTGGGAGGCCGCTCTCGATGCAGATATCAGAAAGCTGGCAGGCGATGCGCTTGCAGAGGCATCCAAGGCGCTGCATCTTGAATACGGCGTTGGCGC
>JAZQWS010000261.1:0-1269 GCA_045632465.1 Eubacteriales bacterium | reverse complement strand
ATGAATATCTATAAAATTGCGGTCATCGCGGGTGACGGTATCGGCCCGGAGGTGATCGACGAGGGTATTAAGGTTCTGAATGCGGCCGCAGAGCTTGACGGCGGATTCCGCTTCGAATTTACCTATTTCCCCTGGGGATGCGATTTTTATAAGAAGACCGGGAAAATGATGGATGACGACGGCATCGAGCAGCTGAAAAAATTCGATGCGGTGCTTCTCGGCGCGGTGGGCGCGCCCGGTGTTCCCGACCACATTTCGCTCTGGGGGCTTCTGCTTGCTATCCGCAAGGGCTTTGATCAATATATCAATCTGCGCCCTGTAAAGCTTCTGAAGGGCGCACCCACGCCGATCGTCGGCGCAACGCCCGAAACCGTGAACATGACCTTCGTCAGAGAGAATAGCGAGGGTGAATATGCGGGTAGCGGCGCATGGCTTTATAAAAATTCGCCGAACGAGGTTGTCATTCAAAACGGCGTTTTCTCCCGCAAGGGCTGTGAGCGCGTGATCCGCTATGCCTACGAGCTGGCGAGAAAAGAGGGAAAAACCCTCACGAGCATCAGCAAGGCGAATGCGCTGAACTATTCGATGGTGTTCTGGGATCAGATCTTTGCCGAGGTGGGCAAGGAATATCCCGAGGTAAAGACCTATTCCTATCTTGTGGACGCCGCGAGTATGTTCATGGTAAAGGATCCGAAGCGATTTGAGATCGTTGTCACCTCCAATCTTTTCGGCGATATTCTCACGGATCTTGGCGCGGCGATCGCAGGCGGTATGGGACTTGCCGCAGGCGCAAACCTGAATC
Organism: Eubacteriales bacterium; assembly: GCA_045632465.1. Lineage (GTDB taxonomy): Bacteria > Bacillota > Clostridia > Oscillospirales > CAG-272 > UBA1740. Next base: position 467 of record JAZQWS010000261.1, on the reverse strand, counting down.
CCGAAAGGGATTACCCCTCTATGTTTGAGCCGATCCACGGATCTGCCCCCGATATCGCGGGCAAGGGCATTGCCAACCCGCTTGCAACGGTTTGGTCGGCCTCGCAGATGCTTGACTTCTTCGGCCACGAGGATCTCGGCAAGAAGCTGATCGACTGTATTGAGGCGCTCCTTGTTGAGGGCAAGACCTTAACGCCGGATCTCGGCGGAACGGCCTCCACCTCCGAGGTGGGCGATGCAATCGTTGAAAAATTGAAGTCTATTGGATGAAAATAATAGTTGTCAAAAACAAGCAAAATCAACGTGCCTTTCATCGGCACGGTGATTTTTTTGTTGTAGCCTTTAGCGAAAATAAACCACCAGCTGAGCTGGTGGAATAAAAAATCTTTAGATGCAAGCAATCCCCCATGTGGTATAATAGAAGCGGTCCGCCAACCACAACAAAAAACCACAAGGGGGATTGGTCAG
>JAZQWS010000260.1:0-1401 GCA_045632465.1 Eubacteriales bacterium | reverse complement strand
AAGATCCGTCTTGATCTCCTCCAACACGGTTTCGGCAAACCAGGAATGAATTTCCGTTTTCACATCAGACGCATCCAGGACAGAAAGCGGACGCGCGCAAAGCTCCGTATAGGCGGCTTCGTCGATCACGCCGTTTTCCTTCATCGCATACAGAACGCGGTTTCGCTTTTTGAGACATTCCTCGGATGCGGTGTGCGGATTATAGCGGCTCGGCGCATTGGCGATGCCGACGAGAACTGCGATCTCATCAAAAGACAATTCCGAAAGTGCTTTTCCGAAATAATGATCGGCGGCAAGACCGACGCCAACCGTGTTTTCTCCCATAGGCAAAATGTTGAGGTATACCTCTAAGATCTCTTCTTTCGAATGCATTTGCTCCATATGATAGGCGCGCAACATCTCCGTGATTTTTCTCTTGACCGTGTATTCGCTATCCCCACTGATATTCTTCACCACCTGCTGGGTGATCGTTGAGCCTCCGAATGAGCCGCCGCGCGAGCCGAGAAGATAATTGGCGGCCGCCTTTGCCGTGCGCGCAAGGCTTACACCCTTATGCGAAAAGAAGCCGCGATCCTCCATAGAGAGAAAGCCGAGAATCACGGAAGGCGGAATTTCGTTATAAGACACCCACTCCATTTTGTTTTGCGCGGGATAGATCGCTTCGATCTCAATCGGCGTATATTCGGGGTCCTGCGGATCACTATCCGCATAAAGACGGATCACGTTTCCCTCCGAGGCAGCAGAAAACAAAAGCTCGTCGGTTTCGTAGCGAATGTTTTTGCGCGCATAAGCAAAGGTGCAGACGAGCGAGAGCGATAAAAGCAAGGCGACCGAAAGGATCGCCGATGCAACGATAAGAACGCTTTTTTTCAGGGTTGTTTTTTTCATACAAAAAGCTCCGTGGAAAGACTTCACACTCATCTTACCACGGAGCTTAAAAAATATCGGATTCAGTTTATGGAAGGATCGGGATTTTTATCATAATCCACACGGTTGAGATAGAGCCCGTCGGGCGGCGCAGTCATGCCCGCCAGAGAGCGCGTTTTAGATTCCAGAATATTCGGAATCTCATCCGGGCGCATACGCCCTGCGGCAATCTCCATCAGCGTTCCAACGATGATGCGCACCATGTTATATAAAAATCCGTCTGCACGGATGCGAACAAGGATCTCACGGCCGTTTCTCTCCACCGTCAGGCTTTGCACGGTTCGCACCGTTGAAACCACGTCCGAGCCCTGCGCCATACAGGCGGCAAAATCCTTTTTTCCCACAAAATGGGGCGCGGCCTCCTGCATTCTTGCGATCGCCTCGTCGCTGATATGCGGATAGACGATCCAGGCACGGTGATACTCAAAGGGCGCAATGACCGGCGCATTATAGATGCGGTAAACGTATTCCTTG
>JAZQWS010000259.1:0-3461 GCA_045632465.1 Eubacteriales bacterium | reverse complement strand
TAAAACAATACTCAATTCCGCAGATATGAAAGCAATTCCTTTGTATGAAAGAGTGGGTTTCCATACTTCATCAACAATTATGTACATAGACCTTTAAATTCAAATTGATTTGACAATAAGACAAATTCCAATTTATCGAATAGCCAACCCCGACAGACCATAAATCTGTCGGGGTTAATCTTTGCTTATTGCATGACATCTTATCCGTAGGGGAGACCTGCGGTCTCCCACGGGCGAACAATGTTCGCCCCTACCGTGTGTTATGTGATTTCTCCGATAAGGACATCACCCAATTTCGCAAGCACTTTTTTATTTCTGATTCTTCAGGTGTTTTAACTCGGTAAATACCGCTTTCCAGCGCGTTTCATGGCTTTCGTGCGCAAAGACCGGCTCGAAACCAAGCGAGAGATACAGAGAGATGGCGGGCAGGCGCGCATCATCCGTGGAAAGCAGGGCGGTTTTATAGCCGCGGTCGCGCAGAGAATTCAACGCAGCAAGCGCAACCATGCGACCTGCGCCCATACCGCGCGCATCCTTGCAAACACCGACCATACGGAACCAACCCTCGCCGGGATAGGAGGGATTTTCTACCGCCGTGGTGGTTGCGATCTTCTTTCCGTCCTTTTCGATATAAAAGACGGATTTGGGATCATGCTCGGGGCGGCTCGTGAGGAACGAGAAGGGATAGCGATTGCCAAAGGCATCCGCGATGATCTCCTCCCAAACTTCTTCCTCGCCCTCCTTATGCGTTGTGAGCGCGAAGCCCTCGGGCAGAGAAAGCGCGGGAACAGCAGAGAGATCGGGATGGCGCATCAGGAGCTGAGGGAGAGGCTTTTTCCATTCCTCGTTCGTGGGGGGATTGCCAAAATCCGGCACATCCAGCGGAATGCCGTCCTGAAGGAGGGATTCATAGGCAACAATGCCCGGCACGGTGTAACGCGCGGCATCCCAGGCGCTTACGGTCGGAACCGTTCCGTTATAAGCGGCGGTGCAGAAATCATCGATCAGGAACTGATGCGAGGCCATATGACCGTTGTGAAGTCCCTTATAGCTTTCGGGAAGACGCTCGGGAGACTGGACGGGAGAGAAACTATCCCATTGCCATTTATGGTTGGCAACGTCGTTTTTGAAGCCCTCCGCACCCTTATTTTCGGTCATTGCCACGGGATTGACGAGATCGCTGACGTCCTCAAGCGCGACGCCTCCCTCGGTGTGCTTCGTGAACACGTGCTGTGCATTGGAGAACTGATATCCACCCGTGGTTCCGTAGAAGGAGGAAATATAAGAGGAGGGGGCTTTATGACCGATGCGGCGGCACTCGTTGATGCGGACAACGCCGCCGTTTGCAAGGCGCATCAGAGAAAATGCGTTGGAATACACGTTATCCCACATATTAACGCCCTTTTTGAAGATGGGATCATCCTCGGTGTCCTCATAACCCAAGGCGGTTACCTTCGTTACGTACGAGCCGGTGGCGGCAAGCACCATGGAGATCGAATGCGTTGGATAATAGAAGGGCGGGATGCCGATGGCGGCAAGATCGGCGCGGTGATGCGCGGAGAAATGCGAAATATCGTGGTGATACTGCGACTCGGCATAGACGAATTTTCCCATATCGCCGCTCGCAAGTTTCTCCTTGCAATACATCGAGCAGGGGTAATAGATGCAGGTTTCGCCCATCATGTAGGTGAGATGCGTTTTCTCAACGAGGCGAACGATTTCCTCGCAATGCGAGATCTCAGAGGCCATGGGAACGGCGCTATACACGTGCTTTCCCGCAGAAAGAGCTTTTACTGCGATCGGGCCGTGCGTGTGACGGGGGGTGAAAATGGCGATGGCGTTGATATCCTCTTCAAGAAGCGCATCTAAGGATTCAAAATACGGAACGCCGAATTTCTCGCCCGTGGACTTTGCCTGCTCGGCATCCGTATCCGCAACGACTACGCTCTCAACAAACGGATGCTGCATGAAAAGATCGACGAAGCTCTGCGCAAACTGACCGCATCCGAGAACGCCGACTCTAAGCTTTTTACTCATAGTTATTTACCTCTTTCATTATTTTCTAAAACGATCATAGTTTTCCGGATTCTCCGTGCGATCCTCCGAAAGCACGGGAAGATGCGCCGGCGGATCTCCCGCATCCGGCACGGAAAGGCATTCGCCACCGCGCATAGCGCTTTCATGACCCATCAGACCGGGGAGATTATAGCGCGCGGCCTGCCATGCATTCGTGGGCGAAAGATAACCGCTGACAACCGCCTGGCAAAAATCGTCCACCATGAATTTATGCGTTCCCGCATGCCCCGTTCCAAGTCCTTCAAATTCCTTCGGAAGACGCTTGGTGATCTGAATTGGTGCTTCGCCGCTCGACCATTTTCCGTTCACGGCATTTTGGAGAAAATCAGGCTCAGCCTTATGCTCGGTCAGCGCGATCGGATTCAGAAGATCGCTGACATCCTCATAGGTCGCACTTTTCTCTTCATATTTGATGTAGCTATGCTGCATCAGGGAGCATTCATAAGAGCTTTTATCACCATAGAAGCCCGTGATATAGGTTTCTGGCACGTGCCAGGCGATGCGGCGGTTTTCGCTGATGCGAACAACCGATCCGTCGCTCATTTTCAGCATCATGCTCGTATTGGAAAATGGATTATCCCAATAATTTTTCCCTTCTCCAAAGATGTCCTTATCCTTATTTTCCTCATAGCCAAAGGCGGAAACACTCACGGCGTGCGCCTTGGTGGCGGAAAGCACCATGGAGGTGGAATGCGTTGGATAAAAGAGGGGCGGAAGACCTGCCATTTTGCGCCACGCATCCCCTTCGGTATACTGAAACACGTCATAAAGACGCGACATATCGTGATTATATTGCGCCTCGGCATAGACGAGATTTCCGATCTCTCCCGATGCGTATTTTTGGCGGCAGAAGATGGAGGCGGGGCGATAGATGCCCGTTTCGCCCATGGAATACGTGAGCCCCGTTTCCTTCACAAGGCGAACGATCTCAAGGATCTCATCGACCTTGAGCGCCATCGGAACGGCGCTATATACGTGCTTCCCCGCTTTCAGGGCGGCGATCGCCATCACACCGTGCAGATCTCTTTGCGAGAAAATGGCAACGGCATTGATGCGATCCGAGGCGATCATTTCATCAAAGGTATCAAAGATCTCATCGCAGGAAAATCTCTCCTTATAATCCTCTGCGCGCTCACGGAATTTATCGCAGACCGCAACGTATTCCACGGCGGGATGCGCACGAAACAGCGGAACAAAGCACCTTGCAAATTGACCGCAACCAACGAAGCCGATACGAATTTTTCTCATACAATCCACCTCCACAAAATGGATAACTTTATACTATTATTATGGCATAAGCCGGGGCTTGTTTGCAATGTATCGCGGTTGCATCGTTTTGTAAATTTGTTGTTTTGTTTTTAATTTCAGCAAAAACATTGACCTTT
>JAZQWS010000258.1:0-3431 GCA_045632465.1 Eubacteriales bacterium | reverse complement strand
TTCAAGGTATCGGAAAGAATGAGGCTGATCCTCGTGCAATCCGGGCTTGCTTTCACCTTGCTTAATCCTGTTACTTTAATTGTTCTGGTCATAAAAAATACCCTCCTTGTTGTGTTTACAAGGAGAGTATATCATCTTTTTTAATCGAATGGGTAAAGTCGGAATTTACTTTTACGAAGCACTATTAAACACAGGCAATCCAAGCTCATAAAGGATAAGGTCAATAACGTCAATTCTTGTGAGTTTCGTAGTATTCTTTGCCTCGATTATCTTTTTAATTGTCTTTTCAAACTTATCACTCAAAACGAAGGTATATCCTGCGCTTGCCAATAGATCCGTTGCTTGTTCAATATTAAGAGGAAGAGTCAAGCACAACTGAAAAACAGTCTTTTTCTTTGGAATTGTACCCTTTCTCAAATTAGAAAACACCATTTTACTTATACCAGCTGCATTGTAAACCTCAGCATCCTTCAGCTTGTTATCATCGATAATCTTAAACAACTTGTAAGTGAAGGAATCTTCATTAAAACCTTTGATTTTGTCAAGCTCGGGGATAAGATCATCAAAATTGCCATCCGCAATTGCGCAACACTTATCAGCGAAGATTGGCATACCCATAGGCATAATCCACCCCTCATCCGCCGGCTCGATCGTCTCACTGATCCTTATCTTACCTACCGGTCGTTTCGCAAGAGGGGTGTCATTGAATTCGTAGAAAGACAACAACTGTTGAATACACCGAACGCGCTCATCTTCAACGATATCTGCGTCTATATAAGACTTAACGTCCTCCACAAGCTTTTGGGAAATACCAAAAGCCTCGCTATTATAAACCACCAGATAAACATCCAGATCGCAGTCGATCAAGAAAGAGTGAATTGTGTTGATGGCGATTTGAATTGCCTTATCCGTGGGGCACCCGAAAGAGCCTGTTGCAATTAAAGGAAACGCTATGCTTTCAAAATCCCGGTCAAGAGCGATCTCCAAGCAATTTCTGTAACAGCTTTCGATGGCCTTGAACACCTTTGCATCCCCGTTCCAAATCGGGCCAACGGTGTGAATTACGTATTCACATGGTAAGTTGTATGCATGAGTCAATATAGCATCACCAACGTTGCATCTTCCGAACGCCGCAAGTTCGTTCTTTAATTTTTCCTTACCGGCACGATGAATTTTCAAATCAATACTACCGAAGCCGGACAAGTGCGTATCCGTAGGGTTAACGATAGCGTCAACTTCCATTTTTAACAGGTCATTGCGTATGATTCTTAAAGGCATACATACACCACCTTTTCGAAAAATTATTTTCCGTACAATTCAAAATATTTCTTATATTCGATCGCGGCGAAGATCAGAGCCGCAACGCCGTAGCTCCAGTTTTTTCCGAGGGGAACGCGCGCGTAACCAAGCTTCGGGAGAAGCGGCAGGGGGATCGTTGGGCCGCTGATCTCGGGCATATAAACGCCGTCCTCGGTTTCCGCCAGCGCATGCACACAGGCCTCAAAGGCCTTGATGGCGGGAGAGAGAAATTTCTCATCCAGATAGCCGCACCGAACGCCGTGCAGCCAGCCGGCACTGATCAGCGCCGTGGCGGAAAGCTCGCGATAGGAATCGTATTTGAGGAGCGTGCCAAACGTGCCATCCTCGCGCTGACAGGAAAGGAGCGCCTCGCTCGTTTTTGCAAAAAGCGAAACAGTCTCCCCCGCCTCGCTGTGATCAAGACCGATGTTATCAAGTATCATCGGGAAGCCGCAGATCACCCAGCCGTTGCCGCGCCCCCAAAAAAGATCTCTCTTTGGGAAGGCGCGCTTTGCCTTCACCCAATACGAATGCGCCCAAAGATTCTTTTCCTTATCAAACATCATGGCGGCGTATTGCTTCGGCTGGCGCGCGGCAAAATCGAGAAGCGCCGCATCGCCGCTTTCCTTCGCATAAAGCGAGGTGAAAACCGAGAACATCATAACGCTATCGATCCAAACGCTCTTAGGATAGAGCCTTCCCTTTTTGCTGTTGCCAAGATGATTCAGGCAATCAAGATAGAGGCGAGGCTCGTTGCGGATATAATCCAGCACCTTATCCGTCAGCCGCTTGTATTCGGGATTTTTAGTTTTCTTATACATTGCGTAGGTGATCAAGCCGGGGGCGGCGGTGTCGGATTGATCCACGGCGGGATCCACCTTTGCCCAGTGATCACAGTAATCGCAGAGAAAGCGCGTGTACTTCTCCGCTTCGTTTTCCCGATCCAGCTCGCTCAGCGCATAGCCGAGAAGCGCCTCGCCCCACATCCATTTCATTTTTGGCTCGGTGGAGGCAATGATGAAGTCGGCAAGTCTTTCGACCGCACGATAATTTTCAACGTTAAATTCCATATCGATTCCCCTTATTTAAGAGAGGCCTTCAGTGCAAGGAGCGCATTGGCTTCCTCTTCGCTAAGCGTATCAAGGCTTCCCTCTCTTTGCATATGCAGATACTTCTCTACCTCTATGTTTTTCTCCTTCGTCAGAACGTATCGCTTCGCCATAATAAAGCCGAAGATCATAAATATAATGCAGGTGAAGGCCATCGCGTACTTAATGCCAAGCTTGGCGGAATCGGGCTGAACGGCAAGATCCGCATTGTAGCCGGTGAATTCAAGCACAAGCGAGAAGATGAAGATCACGAGGGCGGAGCTGCTCTTTCTTGCGAAGGTCATGATCGCGCTGCAACCGCCGCTCTGGCGCTTGCCCGTCAGAAGCTCGCCCGCATCCACGGCGTGCGGGAACATGATCCAGCTCGTGAGCTGCGCACCCGCAAAGCCGAGCGCAACGAAGAATACGCAAGCATACGCCACGTACAGATTCGAGCCGAAAACAGCCAGCGCCACCAGCGCAAGAACCGAAAGCGGAAGGCCGAAGCTGTAGATCTTATTCACGTTGACGGTTTTGATCAGGCGATTGATCATCGGGAAGGCAAGAAGCTGAACCGCGATAAAGATGCCGAGAAACACGGTGGAGCTTCCCTTCGGCGTTGTTACGTGCTTGGCAAAATAAACCACGCCCGCCGAGAAAACGTCCATGCAAAGAGCCTGGCCGAGATACATACCAACGAGATTGCGGAAGGGGCGAACGCCGAGCGGCATAACGATCTCCTTCACGGAGAATTTCGTCTTTTCCTCGGTTGTTTTCACGCGCTCCTCAACGAAAACGGCACAAAGGATCACGGGCAGAGCGAAGAGAATACCAAAGCCGATGCCGACGATGAGATAGAACGTAGTAATATCGATCTTTCCGTCCTTATATGCATCGATCACGATGGAGGGCAAAAGCGTGCAATCGGCGGCACTCGCCGTGGAAACCACGAGGCGCAAAACGTTTGCGCTATCGCGCTCCTCTCTTTGCGCACTGATCTCGGCAGACATACTGCTGTAAGTAACGTTGATCATCGTGGAAACC
>JAZQWS010000257.1:0-2110 GCA_045632465.1 Eubacteriales bacterium | reverse complement strand
CAGCCGATCTGCAAGAGGCGAAAAAAGCCTTGTTCGTAGGGCAAATACCCGAAATAAAGGCCAAAAAGCCCCAAATACGGGTATTTGTCCCTTTTTCACTTCCCCTAAATATACAAAATTTGCATTTTGTATAATTGCGGGCCTGTCGCAGGGGCGGTGCTCTTTTCGTAAAAGATCCGAAAAAAGAAAAAAACAAGGGCTTGCTGAGGTGATCTTTCCGGCGTGCCCTTTTCATCATATAAAAAATAAAGGATTCTTCCTTACAGGAATCCATCTTTGAAGCGTAACCTTGAAGCGTAGTCTTTTTCAAGACTTCTGCCGAGGCTTGTCCGTGTGCGGAAAAAAGAATTGACACTCCGTCTCTTTTGGTGTATAATAACAGTGATCTGAAATTTGGCGAAAGGATTTGCACGATGAATTGTCTGACCGATTGGAATTGCCGACTGCTCCTGCACGGAGATCCTTTGCTTGGCGACGATGCGGAGCTTTCCCGTGCCCTTTCCCTTTGCGTGGAACGCTTTGGCATCAAGCGCTTTTGTATGATGCCTACCTTTGACCCGGAGGCAGAATCCGCCGCCGGCTTCCTTTTGCGGCGAGAGCACGCAAAGGAACGCTTGCTTCCTCTTCTGCCAAGCGGTGCGCGCTTGCGCATGGGAGCTTCTGTCCTGCTCACCCCGGGGCTTCACGCGGAGCAGGATCTGCACAAGCTTACCCTGCCCGCCTCGCACTGCCTTCCCCTGGATATGCCAATCGGGGAATGGGCAGATTGGATGGATCTGGAGATCAACCGTCTGCTCTATCGCGCAAAGCAACGCCTGCTCTTTCTCTCTGTCGAGCGCTATCCGATCTTCTACCCGAAGGACGTATTGGAGCGCCTTATGCGCATTCCCGGCGCGGTTTACCAGTTCAATTACCGCGCGCTTGCCGATCCTGCGTCGATCGCCCTGATCCGCACACTGGTCAGCCGAGGCACGACTGTCCTTCTCGGTACGGCCGTAGAGGATCCCTATAAGCTCGGCTTTTACGAGATGGAGCATTATCTCACCTCTGCCAACGCTTCCCTCTCACGCGCGGAGCTTTCCTCTCTCCTTCAAGGTGCACATCTGTTCTGGAATGCCTGAACAGCCTCCTCGGGAGCGTGCGATTCGCGGTATTTTTGCCGCGTCGCTTCTCCTCCGCGCAGATGACGCTCCTGCTTGTTCTTTTGCAGGACCTTCTGTACCTCCGTATAAAGCCCACGGTTGACCTGCTTGAGCGTATACGTGACGTCCTTATGTACCGTGCTTTTGCTCACCCCAAAGATCTGGGCAACCGAGCGCACGGTGCTTTGATGCTCTACCAGATATTCCCCAAGAACGAGACAACGCTCATTCCCCTTCCAATTTCCAAGCGGCATATCTTTTCCCTCCTCGGCCCGTCCGATCGTTCTTGCTTCAGTATATGAGGAGGATAAGGTAAATTAGAAGCCGCCCGAAGTATTTTTTGCGAGGTTTTGACCATGATCCAAAAGGAATCTGAAAAATTTTCGCCCTCAACCGTGTTTGAAGGCATGACCTCTATTTCCGCTCTTTTGCAGGAGAATGAAACCAATCCGCGGCGCATCGAGCGCGTTTGGGTCGCCGAGGAAAAACGGAAAGCCAAGGCTCGGGAGATTGCTTTTTTGCAGGCGAAAGCACGCGAGAGAGGCTTTACCGTAGAATTTGTGCCGATGCAGGAGATCGAATCCATGGCCATCGGAAAGAGCCACGGCGGCATTCTTGCCTTTTGCACCGACCGTTCCCTTCCTGCACTTTCTGCCTCTGCGATTACCGAAAAGGGCTTTTACCTGTATCTGGAGGGCGTGGAGGATCCCTATAATTTCGGTTACGCGATCCGCTCACTCTATCTTGCGGGTGTGGACGGTGTGATCCTTCCCGAGCGCAACTGGATGAGCGCCGCAGGCGTGGTTGCCAGAGCCTCGGCAGGAACATCCGAGCGTATGCCCCTCTTTACGGCAGAGCCAGAGGAGGCGGTAAGGCTCTTTCGTGAGCGCGGCTATCGAATCCTCTGCGCGGGGATTCGCGACTCGGTCTCTCTTTTTGACGGAAGCTTTACTTATCCCATTCTCCTC
>JAZQWS010000256.1:0-41166 GCA_045632465.1 Eubacteriales bacterium | reverse complement strand
CGCCTCCTCTGCTCCGCCGTTTACCGTGGTGGTCGTGTCACCCACGCGAGTATCGCCGACCGCCTTGATGGATGCGGTGATATAGCCAACCTCACCTGCGGAGAGCGAATCGCACTTCTGCATTCCGAAGGGCTGCAGAGTTCCCACCTCGAATACCTCAAAAGTTGCACCGGAGGACATGAGGCGGATGGCATCGCCCGCGCGCACCGTTCCGTCCACCACGCGGATGTAAACGACAACGCCGAGATAGGGATCGTAATGCGAGTCGAAGATCAGACAACGGAGGGGCGCATCGGGATCGCCCGTGGGCGCGGGAATATCGGTGACAACCTTTTCAAGAACATCCTCGATATTCAGTCCCATCTTCGCGGAAACGGCGGGACATCCCTCGGCGGGAATGCCGATGATGTCCTCGATTTCGGCGCGCGCATGCTCTACGTCGGCCGAGGCAAGGTCGATCTTATTGATAACCGGAAGGATTTCCAGGTCATTGTCGATTGCGAGATAGGCATTTGCCAGCGTTTGCGCCTCAACGCCCTGCGTTGCATCCACAACGAGGATCGCGCCCTCGCAAGCCTGCAGGGAGCGGGAAACCTCGTATCCGAAGTCCACGTGGCCGGGCGTGTCAATCAGGTTGAACTCGTAACTTTCACCGTTTTTCGCTTTGTAGTTGAGCTTAACGGCTCTCGCCTTGATGGTGATGCCGCGCTCCTTTTCGAGCTCCATATTATCCAGGATCTGCGACTCCATATCACGCGTTGCCACAGTTTGCGTTTTTTCCAGAAGGCGATCCGCAAGGGTGGACTTTCCGTGGTCAATATGCGCAATGATGGAGAAATTTCTGATATGCTTTTGTTTTTCCGTCACTTTTACGTTCCTCTTTATTTTCAGCTTTGATGCACCAAAGAAAGCGCATCCTCTTTATATGAGGCGAGCTTTGCGGCAAGCGCCGCGCCTTCCTCGCCGTGCGCCAGGAAATACATTTTTACCTTCGGCTCTGTTCCCGAGGGGCGAACGATGATCTTATCCTCATTTTCAAGGACGTAATAAAGAACATCCGAGGAAGGAAGATTCGTTGCGGTTTTCTTTCCGCTTGAAAGATTTGTGAAATAGCCTTCGGCATAGTCACCGATCGAAGCAACCGCATAACCGGCAAAAGACTTCGGCGGCATTTTGCGGAGATTTTCCATCAGGCGGCGGCGCTTTTCGATGCCGTCCAAGCCTTCCATATAAATATCCACAACGCCCTCGGCGTAATGACCGTATGCCTCATAAAGCGCATGCAAGGCATCGATCAAGGTCATACCGCGCTTTTTATAATCCGCCGTCATCTCCAGGATCAGCATGGAGGCCTCTACGGCATCCTTATCGCGCGCGTATGCACCGCCGAGATAACCGTAGCTTTCTTCAAATCCGAGGAGGAAGCCCTCGGCATTGTTCTCTGCCTCGTAATTTTTGATGACCTCACCGATGAACTTAAAGCCCGTCAAAACATCATGCAAACGAATGCCGTGCACCTCGGCAATGCGGGATGCCATATCCGTGGAAACGATGCTCTTGACGCAATAGGGCTTTTCGGGAAGCGTGCCAAGCGCCTTTTTCTTGCGAATGATATAATCAAGGAGCAATGCGCCCATCTGATTTCCGCTGATGGTTTCAAATATTCCATTTCTGTTTCTCGCCATAACGCCCACGCGATCCGCATCGGGGTCGGTTGCGATCACGAGATCCGAGCCCACGCGATCCGCGAGGGTGATACCGAGAGAAAATGCCTCGGCATGCTCGGGATTGGGCTTTTTCACGGTTGGAAAATTGCCATTCGGTGCCATTTGCTCCGCAACTGTATAAAGATGCTTCAATCCCATGCGGGAGAAGATCTCGGGCACGAGGCGGCATCCCGCACCGTGCAGGGGCGTGTATACCACGCGAAGCGAATCCGAGACCGCGGCAACGGCAGAAGGAGATACGGCAGTTGCCATCACGGCGGAAAGATATATCTCATCAAATTCGGCAGAAAGCTCGGTGATAAGCCCCTTTGCAAGTGCCTCCTCGTAATCCATGCGCCCGCCGATATCCAAAACGTCAAATTTTGCGGTTTCTGCCTTTACAACGGCGGCCTGCTCGGGGGCAAGCTGTGCGCCGTCCTCCCAATAGGCTTTGTAGCCGTTGTATTCCTTCGGGTTATGCGAAGCGGTGATGTTGATGCCCGCGATGGCGCCGAGATGGCGCAGGGCGAAGGAAAGCTCCGGCGTTGGGCGAAGGTCATCAAAGATATATACGCGAATGCCTGCGGCCGCAAGCACCTCTGCGCTCACACGCGCAAATGCGCGGGAATTGTTTCTGCTATCGTACGCGATCACAACGCCGCGCGATTCCCCGCCGGATTTCTTGACGAGGGCGGCAAGCCCCTTGGTTGTCTGCGCGACGGTCAAACGGTTCATCGAGCCGATGCCGACACACATCGTGGATCTGAGTCCCGCCGTTCCGAAATCCATGGGAGCGGAAAAGCGAAGCGCCTTTTCATCCTCGTTATTTTCTATGGAGGCAAGCTCCGAAAGCTCCTCCGCATTCAAGACACCGCTATTTAGAAAACGGCGGTATTCCTGCTCGTAATGCTTCATATTTTCTCCTTATGCGTTTTCCAGGGATTCGCGGAGCGCGCGGGAAAGCTGATCGGGGCAAGACGTGCCGCGAAAGCCGCATTGAATGCCCGAAAGGCGCTCGATCGCCTCCTCAACCTTCATGCCCTTTACAAGAGCGGCAACGCCCTGCGTGTTTCCTGCGCAACCGCCGATAAATTTGCACTCGAGGATCACGCCGTCCTCTACGTCCACAACGATACCGCGAGAGCAAGTTCCCTTGGTTTTATATTCAATATGCTTCACTTTGTTTTTCTCCTTCATTTTAAGCTTCAAGATTGCTATATATGCCTATCGGCGCAAAATCCTTCACAAACGTGAAAAGATACATCAGTAACAGAACAAAATCCCGCCCCTCCGCGCGAAGAACGATCGAATAAAACGGCTTCGGCTCGGATTCGCCTTCCAGCTGCATGGTTTGAATGCGGTAAACAAGAGAGCCGAAAAATTCTGCCGCTGAAAGAAGCTCGGCCAAATGGCAATTTTCTTTCGGCAAGCGAAGCTCAAGGTATCTATCGTCCTCTCCTGCAACAGGAGGAATGCAGAAGCCGCGAGAGATCAGCGCATAGGTGAGGCCGGTTTCCTCTCCGTACCCATAGACAGGAGTAACCGAGGCAATACGCAGATCGCTCCGATAGAGCATTTGCGAAATAGAGGCAAGGCGGATACCGCCTTTTTCCTCCAAGGGCAAGAGGCAATAGCCCGCCCTTCCCTCCGCAACGGCGGAAACGGCATCCTTCAGGCTTTCAGAATAGAAAAGACGGGGATCGGAAAAGCCTTGTGCAAAAACGTCATATGCCTCGTCGGCATAGAGGTTTTTCACATAGGTGAAGTTCTCCTTTGCGGCGGCGGGCGGAAGAAAATCCGCCTCCTCGGGGCGAATCCCTTTTTCGGCCAGACGATCGGCAAGAAGAGAGATAAACACCGTTTTATCCGTCGCAGAAAGATTTTTTCCATGCAAGGAAAGATATAGTTTCGCCGCTTCGAGCGCGCCCTCGTGGATGACGATTGCATCCTCCTCCAAAGAGATCAAGGACAGCGCATCCACGGGCGGCATTCCATCCTCGGAAAGAATCGCAAGATATTCGGATGCGGCGGCGGCGATTTCGGAAAGCTCGCAAATGCGACGCTCCTCCAAAAGACTCTGATGCGCGGCGATGGCACGGATATTATCCGACAAAACCTGCGGCGGCAAAAACAAATCCTCTTCAAAAACCTTCACGATATCCCTCCTCTCTTTAAAAGTTGCGTGCAAAAATACTTTAAATATAATTATACAATATTTTTTTCTTATTTACAAGAGTTTTTTTCATTTTTTTGAGGCAGGATATTTTTCGGAAAGAAAGGCGCGCATCCGTCAGCCGCCGGCTGACACCTTCTCAAAGGAGAAGGCAAAAGAAAACACGAGCAAGAATTTTTCTCTCACTCGTGTTAAAATTTGCTCTTTGCTTCCCTGCTGTAGTTTCATATACCGTCTCCGAGGCGCGTTCCGTCGCCGCTCATGATATCGTACTGTGAAAGCCCGATCATCGTCTGCGCAATGGTTTCAGATGCTCTCACCTGCTGAACAAAGGCTTCCGCATCCTTGCGGCCTCCGAATTTCTTGAGGTACTTCTCAACGCCGTAAAGCTCGTCTACGCCCTCGATATAGAGCTTGTCCTTCGCAGATGTGAAGCCTGCCTTGATCTTCTCCTTCATCTTCGGCTTCGGCGCGTCAAAGCGGCTCTTTGCTACGTTGCCGATCGTGGGAGATGTGAAGGATTCTTCTTCTACGGCATAGCGGATGTCGGGATTCTTCGCCGCCTCGTCTACCACCCTCTGCGCGGTTTCCATATCGCCACGTTCTACGGCGTAGAGGTAGGAGTCGTCGATGGAGAATCTGCGCGCAAAGCTTTCGGTTATTTCTCCATTTTCTCCAACGCTAAGAGAATATCCGCTTCCGTATTTGCCGGATTGTCGATTATCTTCATTAACTCCTCGGCGCGTTTTTCTGCTTGCTCGAAATCTTTGATTTTCAGCAAATGATTCAAAACTCTCTCTCTTGTACTGTCTTGCAAGTTCTTTCTGTTCAAGGAACGCAAGATAAGAATCTGAGAACGCCCTTCCTTCATAAATGATCTCCCTTATAATTTCCATTTCCGCTTCTGTTTGCGCATCAAAGCGCACAATGCGGAGTATTTCAAAATTGTTTTTTGTACCTTTCAAGAACGCAAAAACATTATTTGTTTCAAGCGTTCTGTTGGGATCGTTATTAACTTCAACGATGTATTCTCCACGAGAAGATCGCTTAAAAGAACCAAGTGTTTTCTTATCATTTACTTTAGAATACAAATCGTCAAGTTCTTTTTTGCTGATAGCATCAATCACCCGCGCCCACCCAAAATTATTATACTCTTCTTCGGTGTAAAAGTCAATATCCTCCATCGCCGCGCGAATATCTGCACTTCTCTCCTTCGTCTCCGCGAGTTGATCCTTCGCCTCCGCGAGTTGATCCTTTGCTTCTTTGATTTGATCCTTCGCTTCTGCGATTTGATCTTTAACCTCGGCAAGTTGACTTTTTGCTTCTGCAAGTTGATTATTCGCCTCTGCCATCTGATTCTTCGCCTCAAAGGCATCGAACATCTTCTTGAAGCTACGGAAGAATTTGCGCGCTTCTCTCGTGAGTGCTTCGTCTCCGGCATAGCCCTTGATCGCTCCCCTAAAGAAAGACAGGATCTTTTCTTTGAGGGTTTTCTTTTTGCCGAGAAGAAGATCGAGCGCGGCATCCGTTCCGAGGATATCCTCTGCATAGCGTGCGGCAGCCTCATCAAGGTACAGATCCAAGCGGTTTACTTTTAAGTTCTGATCCGCATAATAATTCTTTACCTTCTGCCAAAGCTCCGGAGAGATCTTCACGTTCTTATCTGCGATGTAATGGATCTTGTTGTCCTTGCCCGTATAGGATCGGATCGCATGGGAAAGCTCGTGGATGATCAAGGCAGAGTGTTTTTTGGTTTTCCCTTGACAAAACAGCGGCCAAGAGGTATAATTGGATGGATAATTTTTTCTCCTTTGGAGGATGAGATGGAAAAGATTTTTACAAAAGAAGATATCAAACATCAGTTAGCCGCGATGGGCGCGCCGAAGGGGCGCGTGGTGATCGTTCACACGGCGCTTCGCCTTGTTGGCAAGATCGAGGGCGGCGGAGAGGCACTCCTTGATGCTCTGATCGAATATTTTACCGAGGACGGCGGCTTGCTCTGCATTCCGACGCATACATGGGCAAATCTTGACACGGACAAGATCACTCTGGATATGCTGACACCGGAGAGCAATCTCGGCGCGATCCCCACCCTTGCGGCGCAGGATGGACGCGGCGTTCGCTCCGAGAATCCCACGCATTCGATGGTTGTTTTCGGAGAGAGAGAACGGGCGCTTCGCTTTGTTGGCGACGAGGTGAAGGTGACAACACCGACCTCGCCCGACGGATGCTACGGAAAGATTTACGATGAGGATGGCTACGTGCTTCTTCTCGGCGTTGCGCAAGACAAAAACACCTATCTCCATTGCGTTGCGGAGAAGCTTGGAATTCCGAACCGAATGTCCGATAAGTTTATTAAAACGACCATTCGCCGAACGACGGGCGAGATCGTTGAGCGAAAGATCCGCCTTTTTGATACCGACTACACGGCGGATATTTCCTGGCATTTCGGAAAATACGATACCGCTTTCCGATACAGAGGCTGCACGACACAGGGACTGATCGGCAATGCACCGACACAGCTCTGTCATGCGCGCGGTCTGCTCGAGACGGTTAAGCTCATATTTGAGCGTAGCGGCGGCATAGACCCCCTTGCGGGCGAGAAGCCGATACCGCCGAAGTGGTATTGCTGATTTTCTTCCGAAGAAAGACTTTTTTCAGTTTTTTTGAAAAATCACTTGATTTTTTTGAATCACTATGCTATAATATCCTTTGTGGTTGCGAATGCGGCCGCAATATGCCGGTATGGTGGAATTGGCAGACGCGCTGGACTCAAAATCCTGTGGTAGCGATACCGTGTCGGTTCGACCCCGACTACCGGCACCAGAGGCCTCGAAAGCACTCCTTTCGAGGCTTTTTTCATTAGAAATACGTTTCGGAGGCACAAGATGCACGGAATATGGATTCGTTGCGGGAGGGATATCGGAAGCGTTTCCCCCGCTTTTACAAAACAATTTGCGCTGAAAAAGCCCATCAAAAGAGCCACGGCACGCGCGAGCGCCATGGGACTTTACAAGCTCATGATCAACGGAAGAAAAGTTGGCAATGCGCTGCTGACACCCGGTGCGACAAGCTATGCATACCGCGTTCTTTATCAGGAATACGATGCGACCGATCTTCTGAAGGACGGCGAAAATCGCATAGAGATCATCGGCGGCAAGGGCTGGGCGATCAGCCGCTTTGGCAATGAGGGCAAGGCAAACAATTTTGCGGATCACGTGAGCGTGATCGGCGAGATCGAAATCGAATACACGGACGGCGAGATCGAGATCCTGCCGACGGATGAAAGCTGGGAATGCTTCAGCACCGAGATTCTTGATTCCGAGATCTATGACGGCGAAACCGTGGACCTGACGGCAACAACGGAGCTTTTGGGTTATGCAATCAAGGAAACGAACGCGATGCCCCGCCTTGAAAGGCAGGAAGGCGGCTTTGTTACGGAGCAAGAGCGGATCGAGATCCAAAAAGTGATCAAGACGCCGAAGGGCGAAACGGTTCTCGATTTTGGGCAAAACCTCGTTGGTTACGTTGAGATCGAGATTCGCGGCAAGCGGGGCGAAAGAATACGGTTATCCCACGCAGAGGTGCTTGACAAGGACGGAAATTTCTACACCGAAAATATGCGATCGGCGAAAAACACCAACGTTTACGTTCTCAGCGGCGAGGAGGATCTATTGAAGCCCTCCTTTACCTTCCAAGGATTCCGCTACGTGCGGATAGATGAATTTCCAAGCGATGCAAAGGACGCGAAAATTTGCGCCGTTGTTATCCACACGGAGATGGAGCGCACAGGCCGCTTTGCCTGCGGCCACACCCTGCTGAATCGGCTTTATTCCAATATTATCTGGGGGCAGAGGGGCAATTACGTTGACATCCCCACCGATTGCCCGCAGAGAGACGAGCGCCTGGGATGGACGGGCGACACGCAGGTTTTCTGCCGCACGGGCGCAATCAACTTTCAGGTTGAAGGATTTTTTGAAAAGTGGCTTCGCGATATGTCGCTGGAGCAGATGGCGAACGGCGGGATCGCACGCATTGTTCCCTTCTACAAGCCAGAGATCGGCGGAAGAATTTCTGCAGGCTGGGCGGATGCGGCGGCGATCGTTCCATGGGAAATCTACCGCGCTTACGGAAACAAGGAGATGCTTGAGAGATATTATCCCATGATGGAAAAATGGGCGGAATATATCCACGGCTTCGGAGATGAGGAATTCCTTTGGATCGGCGGCGATCATTACGGCGATTGGCTGGCACTCGATGCGGGCGTGGGCGTTTACTTTGGGGCAACGCAGACCGATCTGATCGCAAGCGCATATTTTGCTTATTCCACATCGCTTGTGATCAAGGCGGGCAAGGTGCTTGGAAAGGACGTTTCCTACTACGAAAATCTGCTTTCCAATATTAAAACGGCTTTCAGAAAGGCATTCATGAAGGACGGATTGCCAACGATCTACCCGAAGGCGGATGCTTTCGACACGAGGCGCGCCGTCAAGGCGGACACGCAGACGGCTTGCGCGCTGATCCTTGCTTTCGATCTATGCACAGAAGAGGAAAAAGCGCCGCTTGCGGCACATCTTGCAGATCTCATCAAGAAAAACGATGGGCTGATGACAACGGGATTTCTCGGAACGCCTTATCTTCTGCATGCGCTGGCGAAAAACGGATACATAGACCGGGCTTACGGCTTGCTGCTCGAAGAAAGAGCGCCTTCCTGGCTCTTCTCCGTGAAGCAAGGGGCAACCACGATCTGGGAGCATTGGGATTCCTTGAAGGAGGACGGAAGCTTCTGGTCTGCCAAGATGAATTCCTTCAATCATTATGCTTACGGAAGCGTTTTTGATTGGATCTTCGAATACGTTGGCGGCATCAGCGTAAACGATGGCGGCGAGGGATACACGAGAGTGACCATTGCGCCCATCCCGAACAAGGCTCTGGGCTTTGCAGACATCGGAATCAAGATCCGAGGCGGCGAGCTTTCGGTGCGCTGGGAATACGAAAACGAACATATAAAATATGAAATTCAAGTTCCCGAGGGAACGGTTGCAGACATAAGAATTCCCGGTGTCAGCAAAACGGTGAGTTCCGGAAAATACATTTATTATTCAACGTTATAACAAAAAGCACAGCAAGCGGACGATTCCAATTGCTGTGCTTTTTTGCTTTATTTGCAAACTTTAGTTGTCGTTTTTCGGATAATACGGCAACTGCGGGATATCAAGCTTCAAGCGATGCACGCGGTTAAAGAGGAAGAGATCAAACGCTTCGTGAATCTCCATTTCTCTTGCGGAGAGCGCATCATGAAAGGCGAGATATATTTCTTTTGCCCTCTCGATATTTCCGAGCGCGCCTGTGCGATAGATCTCGGCGAGATTTTCGAGAATAAAGACAAAATGGCGAAGATAGAACCAGGATTTTCTTTGCACGGAAGGGCCGATCTTCTCATTTTTCTCTATCGCGGGGAGAATAGAATCCACCAAAGCGGGAATTTCCTCCAACGATTTTACAAAATCCGCATTGTTCTGCCACGTGGGGGATTTGATTTCGGACTGATTTCCGATACCGTCCTCCTCGACACCCGCAGACTTATAAACCGCATTCATGATACGGGGATCCATGATTTCGCTCACACGCTCAAGAAAGGCGCGCGCGGCGGGCGCATCCTCACCGTAGGTATAATAGAGGTGATCCTCGGCGAAGGGCTCAAACTCCGTTTTTACATCAAAAAGCGTTTCTGCCATGATAGACATGGGCAGAGCCGTTGGAAAAAAGGCACGCGGCGTTTGATCCGACATATTTCCGTCAAACCCCATCATGTGCATACGCTGCATATCTCGATGCACGCCGCGAGCAACGCTCATGCCTGCGAGGTCATTATAAGTGAAATTATAGAAACGGTATTCATACACGCAAGCCGGGATTTTTTTGCCGAAGCTTTCCTTCCACTGCTTGCGCCAAAGATGCGCAAGGGCGGCGGAGGGATTTTTGTATTGATTGCGGACGTAGGGCGGAATTTCCCCCTCGTTTTCGTTTGCTTCATAGCCCTTATTATAGTCGATTGAGCACGCGGAAAGAAGGACGAAGCGCGAGGGATTTTTCAGTTTTTCCTCAAGGGGCGGACGGTTTGTATCCACATAGAGAATGAGAACCAGCTTAGAATCAATTCCCTCTTTCGTGAGTGCTTCATCCAACTCATTCAGGAAGATGACATACCAATCCGAGGGGTGCTTCTTTTGACACGCAAAGCATTCGCAATGATTGTTCATTCCATCGGCAAGCCAAACATGGAAAAAGTCGACATAGGGCTTTTTCTTTGCATAATCCAGCCAAAAGGAGATCAACAGGCGGCGCGCCTCGGGATTGGAATAGCAAAAATGCGTGACGAAGGTGCTGTGATACAGATCCCTCTTTCCGTTCACCTCAGCAAGATACTGCTTTGCCTCCTCGGGCAAGGTCGCTTCGTGCGAGGGCGGCCCGTGATGAATACCGAAGGGCTCAAACATCCAACCGTGACCGACGTTATGGAATTGCAGACCGAGCTTTTGCATATCCTTTTCAAGCTTATCGATCTCGCCGACAAGAAAATCACGGTCTGTGATCTCGCCCTTCCAAAGTCGAAGGTTTGCCACGTGGGCATACCACTTATGCATATAGGTATAAGGAACGAGGCCTTCGATCATAAACATATTGAGACCGACCTTGGGCATCCAATACACCGTGTCTCTCAAATGTTCATAGGAAATTGCGCCCTCCGAGCATTCACCACGGAAGATATGGTCCGCTTTCTTGCGATAGGAAAAGGAAAGAGAATCAAGATCGGCGGAGGGGATAAATTCCCCGTCATTTCCGGGGCGGATAAAGCGACAGCCTGCAAAGCGCAAGAATCGGTAAACGCCCATCAGAACGCTTCGGGGATTGCTTCCTGCGATGAAGCCGCATCCCTTTTCGATACCGATGTCAAGAACGTCCTCCAGCACGGGATCGGACACATCCGATGCAGGGCGAGATAGATCCGAAAGAAGACCGAGATTTACGGCATCGGCAATGGGTTCTTTGGAAAATGCCACGGAAGCAGGCGCTTTTCCAACCATCATCTCATAATACTTCGCAAGCTCCTCGGCGGCATAGCGCAGAGTTTCATTTTCGCAAAGATAGAAAATTTTCATACGTACCTCCATTGTAACATATCGGTAAAATGCCAAAATGCGCCATTACCGAAAGGCTATGGCGCATCGTTTCTTTTCTTTTTAAATTCTTCCAGAAGCGCTACGGGTACTCCCTGCTCCGCAAGGAATCCCGCCGCCTCGGGCGATCCGTTTGCTCCGGCGAGAAGCATCAGCTTCAAGCCAAGCTCACGGTTATATTCCGTTCCAAATCCGTCAAGATAACACTTGGCGTAAAGGAATTGGCCTTTGGCAACAAGATCGGCGGCATAGGTGGGATCATGATGCGCGGCGCGCGAGAACCAATAGAAGGCCTCGCCCGCATCTGCGCTGACAACGCGCACGCGCGCCTCTTCATCTGCCTCGGCCTCGTCAATATCGCCCTCAAGATAGAAGGCGGATGCGCGAAATTCGGGCGTGTGATACGGAACGCGGCAGATACCGATGATATCCGGCTCAAAGAGCGTTCCCGTTGTGTATGCATTTCCGAGATACAGCATCGCCTCCACGCATCCAAGCTCGGCGGCGGTTTGCATATGAGAAAAAGCCTTACGGTAATCCCTTTTGCATCCCTCTCCGTGCATATATAGAATGGCAAGGTTATACTGTGCGTCTCCCCCCGAAAGCTCGGAGGCAAAGGTGAAGAAGGAGCGGGCGGCGGCCGCATCCTTTTCTGTTCCGATTCCGCGCCAAAGGCAATGCGCGTAGTTAAACGCGCCGAAGATATCGCCCTCCTCTGCGCCGGAAAGGAACATTGCGGCCGCTCTCTCATGCTCGCCGTGCAAATAGGCGGTTACTGCTTTAGCATTATCGTACACGGCAAGTCTCCTTCTTTAATCGTTATAGCTCAGAATTTACTTTTCGGCAACGGTGAAGCGCGTGCCTTCCTTGGTGTCGATCAAGGTGATTCCCTGCTCGGAAAGAGCAATACGGATGCGATCGGCCTCGGCATAGTTTTTTGCGGCCTTTGCGGCGCGGCGCGCCTCGATCTGCTCCTCGATATAAGCACGAAGCTCGTCCGAAACATCAGGCGCGACAACTGCCTGCTCGGCAGGCTTTCTCACCTTTGCGGCGGCGGCAATAAGATCAAGGCTCAGCACGCGATCAAAATCAGCGATCAGAGCAAGCTTAGTCTTATCCGAGGTCTTCATCTTGAATACATCGTACAATGCGGTAACGGCAAGAGAGGTGTTGATATCGTTATCCAGCGCCTCGCAGAACTTCGCTTTTGCCTCTGCGAATGCGGCCTCGTCTACCTCACCCTCGTCCTTCAAAGCGGCAATACGATTGATAAGCTTGCGATATGCAACGGCCGCATTATCAAGATTCTCCCAAGAGAACACGAGATTCTTGCGGTAATGAGATTGCAGACAGAACAGACGGTAGCAAAGAGGATCATAGCCCTTCTCTTCGAGCAGAGAAACAGTGAGAAACTCGCCCTTGGACTTACTCATCTTACCGCCCTGCGTGTTCAGATGATGCACATGGAACCAATAGTTGCACCACTTGTGTCCAAAGGCACCCTCGCACTGCGCGATCTCATTGGTGTGATGCGGGAACGCATTGTCGATACCGCCGCAATGGATATCCAGATACTCGCCGAGGAACTTTTTCGAGATGCAGGAGCACTCAATGTGCCAGCCGGGATAACCGAGGCCGAAGGGAGATTCCCACTTCAGCTCCTGATCGTCAAACTTAGACTTAGTGAACCAAAGAACGAAATCAGCCTTGTTTCTCTTGTTGGTATCCTCTTCCACGCTGTCACGAACACCTACCTCGAGATCCTCCTCGGTGAAGTCATTGAATACATAGTATTTTTCAAGCTTCGAGGTGTCGAAGTAGATATTTCCGCCTGCGGCATAAGCAAATCCCTTTTCAAGAAGGGTTTCGATCATCGAAATGAATTCGGGGATGCAACCCGTTGCGGGCTGGATGAACTCAGGCTTCTTAATGCGAAGCTTATCGCAATCGGCAAAGAACGCATCCGTATAGAACTTTGCGATCTCCATAACGGTTTTCTTTTCTCTTTTCGCGCCCTTGAGCATCTTGTCCTCGCCCTCGTCGGCATCGCTGGTCAAATGTCCAACGTCTGTGATGTTCATAACGCGCTTTACATCATAGCCCGCATAAGAAAGATACTTCTCAAGAATATCCTCCATAATGTAGGAACGCAGGTTTCCGATATGTGCAAAGTGATACACGGTCGGGCCGCAAGTATACATTGCAACCTTACCGGGTTCATTGGGAACGAATTCATCTCTCGTTCTCGTCAGAGAGTTGTAAATTTTCATATTTCCTCCGCTTTACGGCATAGTTATGCCAATTATAATATTATCTAATTTATTTTAGCAGAAAACACGACTTTTGTCAATATATATTCACCGATTTTCACACTGCAAAATATTTTTTAAATATTTTTATGCAAAAAGTCTTGTAATCGCGGCGAAATTTTGGTATCATATATTTATATAAATATATAAATTCTTCAGGAGAGAAAAAATGAGTCAAAACCAGCCAAGCAATGACCAGAATATACATACCGAAAATCAGACTCCGAACGCAGAAAGACAAGCGCCGCCGATTCCTGCAGGCTTTGCGCGCAGCGTTCCCGTTCTTCTTTTGGCGCTTTCTGTTTTCTTGACACTCTGCTTTGTTACGCAAGGAACGGGCGCGATCGGAAAATTCATTTCAAGCTTTCTGCTCGGTCTCTTTTCTTACGCCGCTTATGCACTTCCCGTTCTGATCGCGATCCACGGAATCTTCTACTACGCGGATCTGCACTTTGGACGCAGACTTTCAAGACTAATCTTCTCGATCGTTACCGTGGTTGGAATTTCCGCGATGATCTACGTGATCAAATACTGGGGGCAGGATCTTCCCTTCACCTTTGGAAAATATTACACCGACGGCAAGGACGGCGCGGGTCTGATCGGCAGCATCGTTGCCTTCTGCCTGATGAAGGTCATCGGCCCGGTTGGCGTTATCATCCTGACGGTGGCCGTGCTTGCACTCTACGTTCTCTATTTTTTCGGAAAGGGCAGAAATGCATTTACCATCATCGGCCTGAAGATCCTGACCGCCGTGATGTCCTTCTTCTCATTCATTGAGAAACGAGTTCTGCACCTAAAGAGGAAGGGCGCTGAAGCCAAGGATCAGAAGAAGACAAAGGCGCTTCGCGAGCTTGGCAACGAGCTTTCCGACGACGATTACTTCGCGGTGGATAACGGAATGCAGGAGCTTTCCATTCCCGAGCTCGGCATCCTTGAGGTGAAGAGCCGCCGCTCCATCGAGGAAAATCCGACGCTTCACGATCGCGTTTACCACAAACAGACGCCGAAGAGCACCGCGGAATCCGCCTTCTATACGACAGAGAAAGCCACCCAAGCACCCAAAGAAGAGGTGCGCGCACAAAGCACCTCGGTGCACACGGCAAAGAATTATGAGAATGATGAAAACGTAATCCTCGACGCGTATTTTGAGGAGAAAAAGCACACGCCAAGCTTTGCACCTGCACCCGAAAAAAATGCGCCCAAGAGCACCTATGCGACGGAAAGCAGCGCAGAGGCTGTTTTTACCAAGGATTTCGATCCCTTTAATATTTCGCTGAATACCACGCTGGCCTCCAAGAAATCCAGCCGCGCGGCAGAGGCGACAAGCGCGAGCTTCGTGACGGAGGAGGAGGCGCTTCCCTCTACGCCCGAAGAGGCCGAAAAGCGCCTGCGTGCTTTGGAATTTGAGAAAAAGAAGCAGCAGCTTTTAGAGCAAAGACAAAAGCAATTTGAGGAAGCTAAGGCCGCAAAGGCAGCCGCTGATGCCGCAAAAGCAGCCGCTGATGCCGAAAAGGCACGTGAGGCGGCTTATACCGCACCGCAATCGCCTGCCTATGAGAGACCGACCGTTACCTACGCGCCCGAGCATGCACCCGAGCGCCCGACGCACACCGTTGCGACTGAGACACACGTGTCTTACACCGCCCCCGCGCAAACTGCACCTGCATATCAATCTGCTCCATCCTATCCGCCGATAGAGCCGCGGGTTGAAACGCCAACACCTACGCCAAGCGTGAATGAATATCACACCGCGCAGGCAGATAATCGCCCGCAGACGGCCGAGCCGACCTTCCGCCCCTTTACCACCGAGCAGGCGCCGATGGCGCAAAAGTCGGAGCCGGATTCCATCCCTTTGGAGCGCGAAACGATCTTCTCCGCGCCTGCAGATGAGATTTCCTCTGACGAGGATCCGGCGCCCATTCCGCCGGAGGAGCAGAATCCCGCCGTGCTGGAATACCGCAACCGATTCTCCTTCCTCCGCGAGGAAGAAACCGAAATCGTTTATTCCGATGGTGTAACCGAAGAGGATGCCGTTTTACACAACATTGAAGAGGAAGACGAGGAAGAGGATGCACCTCCCTTTGATAACGCAATGGACGTGAGCGCCGCATTCAACAGCTTCCGCCAAAGAGAAATCGCTACGGAGGCTTCTCCCATCGCAAAGGAGCTTCGCCCGAACTATGCGGATTATAAGCTACCTCCGCTTGATCTTCTCACAAAGGGCGAGGAGGAGGTTGACGAAGGAATTCTCGCAGAGATACAAGAGAGGCAGGAAAAGCTGATCGATGCTTTAGCCTCCTTCAACGTTACCGCCTCCATCAAGGGCGTTGACCGCGGACCGCGCGTTACGCGATATGAGGTCGTTCCCGCAAAGGGCACGAAGAGCAATGCCATTACCAACCTTTTTGACGATATCTGCATGGCGCTGGCCGCCAAGGGCGTTCGTATGGAGAGTATTCCCGAGCGAAGCGCCATCGGCTTTGAGATCCCTAACAAGAAGCCGCAAACCGTTCGCCTTCGCGACCTGATCGAGAGCGAGGAATTTCTTTCCAAGCCCAGCAAGACCACCGTTTGCATTGGCAAGGACGTTACGGGAAATCCCGTGTTTGGCGACATTGCAAAGATGCCGCATGTTCTCGTCGCGGGTGCAACCGGTATGGGTAAATCCGTTTGTATCAACGCGATCCTGATCAGTATGCTCTACAAAGCGCGCCCCGATGAGGTGAAGCTGATCCTCGTTGACCCGAAGAAGGTTGAATTTAACGTTTATAACGGCATTCCGCACCTTCTCATCCCTGTCGTTACCGATCCGAAGCAGGCGGCAGGCGCGCTGATGTGGGCCGTTGAGCAAATGGAAAAGCGCTACGACATGATCGAAAAGCTTTGCGTTCGTAACATTGAGGCCTACAATGCCAAGGTGAAAGACAATCCCTCGCTCGGCGAGCCGATGCCCAAGATCGTTATCGTTATCGACGAGCTGAACGACCTGATGATCCAGGTAAGAGATCCCGTCGAGAACCTGATCATGAGCATTGCGCAGAAGGCGCGCGCGGCGGGTATTCACCTGATCATCGGTACACAGCGCCCCTCCGTTAACGTTATTACGGGCGTTATCAAGGCGAATATTCCCTCCCGTATTTCCTGCAAGGTTTCAGCGAGCGTTGACTCGCGCACGATCCTTGAACGTGCAGGCGCGGAAAAGCTTCTTAACAACGGCGATATGCTCTTCCACCCCGTTGGTCTTTCCGATCCGATCCGCGTTCAGGGCGCATTCGTGACGGATGCCGAGGTTGAGGCCGTTATGGAAATGCTGAAGAAGCAGACGAAGGGCAATTCCTATGACGAGCAGGCGATTGAGGATATCAACCGCGCCGCCAAAAAATGCTCCAAGAAGAAGGATTCCGACTTTGATGGAGATGACGATGATGACGAGAGCAGCGGCGAGGGCTATCTTAACGATCAGAAGTTCCTTGATGCCGTTGACGTTGCAATCAAGAACCAGAAGATCGCCACCTCGCTGATTCAGAGAAAGCTCTCGATCGGCTACGGAAAAGCAGCAAAGTATATTGACGTAATGGAATCGCTCGGCATCGTTGGCGAAGCGAACGGCCCCAAGCCCAGGGAGGTTCTGATCTCTATGGACGAGTGGCACGAGATGCTTGCACGCCGCGATCTTGACTGATCCCTGCAAATGAAGATTTGGAGAAAGCTATGATTTATATGTTTTTGGCCGACGGCTTCGAAGAGGTCGAGGCACTTACCCCCCTGGATCTTCTCCGCCGCGCAGGCGCTGAAATTGCCACCGTTGGTATCCAGGGAAGCACCGCTACGGGCTCGCACGGCGTTACCTTCGCTTGCGATATGACGGCGGAGGAAATGGATCTTTCTGCGGCCGACATGGTGATTTTACCCGGCGGACTCCCGGGAACGACCAATCTGGATGCCTGCCACTACGTGGATGCGGCCATTGAAGCGGTTACAAAAAAAGGCGGCCGCTTGGCCGCCATCTGCGCCGCCCCCTTGATTCTCGGAAAAAGAGGCCTGCTTGCAGGAAAACACGCCGTTTGCTACCCCGGCTTTGAGCATGAGCTTTGCGGCGCAATCGTTTCCGAGACAGCGGGTGTTGTTACCGACGGAAATATTACGACCGCCAAAGGCATGGGCGTTGCCTTTGAATTCGGCATTGAGCTTGTTCGCCTGCTCTTTGGCAAGGAAAAGGCCGATGCGCTGACAAAAGGCACGGTTCGCCCCTTTGCAGAGGCGATCGAGATCCACCCCTAATCCATTCAAAACGGAGCATTTATGAAAGAAAAATATTTTGCTTATCGATGCCCGAGCTGTGGCGATACGGTTCTTGCGCTGATGGGAAAATTCTCGCTTTCGGGCGATCTTTTGCGCCTGCGATGCAGCTGCGGAAAATCCTTTGCGGATATTCAGGCCGAAAGAGCACAGAAGGTGCACCTTTCCGTTCCCTGCCCGCTTTGCAAAAAGCCGCACGCATACACGATCGCGCCCTCGCTTCTTCTTGAGAAAGAAATTTTCACGCTCGGTTGCCCTTACAGCCCCGACATTGCCGTGGCGCTCATGGGTGAGGAAGAGCCGCTGAATGAGGCACTTACGAAGGAAGGAGAGAAGCTTTCCCAGCTTCTGACCGCTTTTGATTCCGATACCCTTAGCGACATTCAGCCCCAGGATATGAATGACGATGAGATTCTTCCCGATCCCGCCGTTTACGACACCATTCGCTTCCTTGTGCGCGAGCTGGAAGCGGACGGCATGGTGCATTGCCCATGCAAAAGCGGTGCATACGATTTTCGATTCACAGACGACGGCATCCAGGTGGTTTGCCCGGATTGCGGCGCTTCCTATGAATTCAAGGTTTCCTCCCCCGAGGCTGCGCAGGAATACCTCACAATGGACGAGCTTACCTTAAAGTAAGCCATAGTACTCCAAAACGCCGCGGTAGATGCCCTCTGCAAATAATCCCGGGCTATAAACCATAAGCTCGGCATCCACGGGATTCGTTATGAAGCCAAGCTCCACCAGAACGGCGGGCATTGCGGTTTTTCGCAATACATAAAGGCCGGGGCGGTATACGATACCGCGATTTCGGAGCCCCGTGATGAGATGGAGCTCTCCGAGAATGCGCTCTCCAACCTCACGCGCAACCGTGGAGGCTGCGGAATAGACGAGCGCCTCACTCCCCGTGGCATTCGGATTCTCGGCCGCATTCGTATGGATGGAAATAAAAAGATCCGCGCCGAAGGCATTGGCCTGCTCTACACGAACGCGCAGACTTGCGTTGTTCGACGTTCCGAGAATCGTGCTCTCCGTTGGCCGCGAAAGTCGCGGCTCAAAGGCAGAATTCCCGGCCAATCGGTCATATAAAAGCTTTCCGACCGTATAAGTGATATCCTGCTCAAAGAAACCGTTTCCCTCCGCGCCCGTATTGAATCCCGCCGGATTGTGTCCCTGATCGATATAGATCCTGATCGCCATAGTTCCCTACTCCTTCGCCTTTTTCCTTATTATTTTATGCAAACAAGAAAGGTTTGTTTATCGATGAATGAAACAAAACGCATCCTGAGCTTTGTTCGACGCGCCGTGGATGATTACAATATGATAGAGGAAGGCGATCGCATCGCCGTTGGTATCAGCGGCGGAAAGGACTCGCTTACGCTGCTCGCGGCTATGGCAAGACTGCGGCTCTTTTATCCGAAAAAATTTGAGGTTATCGGCATCACGGTGGATATGGGCTTCGAAGGAAGCGATTACAGCACCATTGCGACCTTTTGCCGCGATCTGAACGTTGAATACAAGATTGTTAAGACCGAGATTGCGAAAATCATCTTTGACGTGCGCAAGGAATCCAACCCATGCTCACTTTGCGCCAAGATGCGCAGAGGAAGCCTGCATGCGGCGGCTGTTGAGGCGGGCTGCAACAAGGTTGCGCCCGGCCACCATTACGATGATGCCGTTGAGACCTTCATGATGAACCTTTTCTTTGAGGGGCGGCTGGGATGCTTCTCGCCGACCTCCTATCTTTCCAACCGAAAGATCACTTTGATACGTCCCATGATCTACGCACAGGAAAAGGACGTGAAATACTTCACAAGACGCCAAAATCTCCCCGTTCTGACAAGTCTTTGCCCCGAGGATCACGCCACGGAGCGAGAGAATATGAAGCAGCTTCTAAAGGAGCTTGAAAAGGGGAACGAGGGACTTCGCCACCGCATTTTTCACGCGATGTGCAAGAGCAATATCGACGGCTTTGCGCTTCACGGAAAATATCCCGATGCAGGTGCAATTCCGGATGAAGAATAAAAAAATATCCGTTTTGGAATACAAAACGGATATTTTTTTGTTAAAACGCGATTTTTTCGCCCGCGGCGAGCATTCTTCTCTCGCCGTTCACCGATAAAAATACGGAAATAGATGACGTGTTTTCGATATAGGAATCACTGAGGAAAACGGATTTTACAGCTTCAGCATAATCAAAAATATCATTCACAGAGGCATAGTAATAAACATTTGGGCGGTCCCCCATTCGCTCGGCGAAGAGGCGAAGATCCTCCCACTTCCCTGCCGATTCATAGTCCACGGAATGCACGCCGATGGAGAAGAATTTCAGCTCTCCGTCATCGGGATAGGCTTCGTACAATGCGGCAACATCCAAAAGATTATCGTGCACGGCATTATACGTCCAGGCATGGAGATCGGCGGGCAAGGAAAAGCCCGTGGAATCTCTGAGAGAGCCCGTTTTGCGGATCGAGCGATAGCGCTTTTTGAGCATGGCATGAAGCGCAGGATCATTTTGCTGACCATGCGGCCAGACAAAATCCTTTGCGGCGGATGCGCCGAAAGCGGCAAGCAACGCCTCGCGCGATTGCTCGGAAAGCTCGTAATAGGTATCTCTATCCGTATAGGTGCGCCACGTATGGGGATAGCAACGGAATACACGGGGGTCATCCGTTGGATAAAGAAGCTCTTCTTTGCCATTCGTTTCGTTCAAGGGCTCTTTCGAAAACTGATAGGTCTTGTCTATCGCGAACACCATGGGATGGCCTTGGCAATGGTTTGCAATGCCGTAATTTTCGTAAAACACGCGATATGCGGGATCTTCAAGCTTTTTTACATTACAAAGATTAAAGGTGCCCGTGATGCCGTGCGGCGCGAGAATGGACATGAATTTCTTATCCATTTCAAGACTACCATCGTCAATCGAAAAGGTGATGGCTTTTTTCACAAAGCCGGGATAAAAAAATTCGATCTTCATTTTACTTCTCCGTATATACAACCGTTTTTCCCGGTTCAACGGAATGCGTGATCCAAACGTTACCGCCAATCACCGCATGATCGCCAATCGTGGTGCGGCCGCCAAGGATCGTTGCGTTTGCATAAATAATAACGTAATTTCCGATATTGGGATGGCGCTTGATGCCCTTGACGGGATTGCCGTTTTCATCCAGCTCAAAGCTCTTTGCGCCGAGCGTTACGCCCTGGTAAAGCTTTACGTGCTCGCCAATCACGGTGGTTTCTCCGATAACGATACCCGTTCCGTGGTCGATAAAGAAATAGTCTCCGATGGTGGCGCCCGCATGGATATCAATACCCGTTTTCTCATGTGCAAACTCAGTCATCATTCGGGGCAGATACGGAACCTTCATAAGATAAAGTTCATGCGCAATACGGAAGATGGAGATCGCATAGAAGCCGGGATAGGAAAGAACGACCTCCTCACGGCTCTTTGCGGCGGGGTCTCCCTCATAGAGCGCCTCGATGTCCTTATAAAGTGCATCCTGGATCGCGGGGAGCTTTTTCAAAAGCTCAAGCGCAACCGCCTCGGTATCCACGATGCTATTTTTATCCTCCAGCGAGAAGGAGGCACTGATCTGGCGCTTCAATGCATGGAATACCGCAT
Organism: Eubacteriales bacterium; assembly: GCA_045632465.1. Taxonomy (GTDB): domain Bacteria; phylum Bacillota; class Clostridia; order Oscillospirales; family CAG-272; genus UBA1740. Next base: position 19,876 of record JAZQWS010000256.1, on the reverse strand, counting down.
AGAGAATTTCATCACGGCTTTTGATGCGATTCTCTTCCCTTTGATAATAAGAGGGAAACATGAGGCTTTGCAGATCCTTGATGATGGAGATGACCTCCTTGCGGTTTGGCACGCTGACCGATCCGCTATGGTGCGCACGGTACTCCGTGGCGGCACGGTTTGCAAGCTGCAGCCCGACATCGGAGAGAGTTTCCTGGTAAGATTTCATAGATATCTCCTTGTTTTATGCAAGAGGCTGCCGCAAATATAGATCTGCGGCAGCCCTGTTTTTTATAGAATACGAATTACAGCTCGTAAACCTTCTTAATGATGAACGCAACCTTATCGGATACGCCAACCTTCAGATTTGCAAATGCAATCTGAATCAGGTTGAAGCTCTGCTCCTCTGCGGATTCGTTCATTGCGGAAGCAGCAGCCAGGTAAGCGGCCTTTTCAGCGGCGAAGAGAACCTTTGTCTCAGCAACGCCGGTTGCACCGTCTACAAGCTTTGCAAAGATTGCCTGTGCAGAACGGAGAGCTACAAGCTTAGTTGCCAGATCCTCTGCTGCGATAGCATCGTTTACATAGCCAACGAAGATAACTGCATTACCCTCAGCCTCAACTACGATCGCCTTATTAAGATCGAAGAGCATGTTAGCATCCTGAACGCCGGGATAACCGTCAACGTTACCGATCACACTGTAAGGAGTTGCAAGATCAATGATCGCCTTGATTTCTGCATAATCGGTCTTGCCTTCAAGGCCGGAAACGATCTCGATGTACTTATCTGCGTTTACCTTATCCAAGTCGATCTTTGCACAGAATGCATCGAAGGAAGCGATGGAATCAGCCAAGCCCTCGTAACCAAAGTAACGGCCACCCTCTTCATACCAAGCGCGCTGATCGGCAAATGTTGCGATGATCTCATCGCGTCTTTCGATTCTGAGAGTGTAATCCTTTGCAAGGAGCGCATCAGCGATAGCGGACATGAAAGCTTCGCAGTAATCACGGCCGGCGATGATCGCATCATCACGAATGCCAAACTTTTCATAAGCCTCGGCAAGCGTTACCTCGATGGTCCACTCACCCTTGAACTCGGTTCCGGAGGTGTAACCAACGGGAGCAAAGGTAAATACCATTCCCTCACCCTCAAGGTAGAGAACGTAATCTCCGAGAGTAAGAGTGTAGGGCATGTTGTTGATGTAAAGCTCTGCGGTCTTTCCGTCAGCGGAAGTGAACTTATACTCTCTACCGTCGTAGATAAGCGTTTCATCATCAACGAAGGAGAGCTCAGCAACAAAGGAATCAACAATTGCCGCAAACTCGGGATCGGAGGTGATGCTGTATGCAAGGAAGTAAGCCGCATACTTTGTGCCAAAGTCGGTCGCATAGTTCACATTCATTGCATCTACTGCATCGATGAACTGAACCGCAAGAAGCTTAAGAGCGGCAAGTCTGTCTACTGCACCCTCGTAGATTTCAATAGCGTAGTAAACACCGTAGTAAGTATCATCGTACGAGCCATCCTGTCTGAGAAGCGCCTCTCTTGCGGATTCAAAATCAACAATCCAAGCAAGCAGGTCTGCGTAGTTCATCTGGTCAACAGGCTCGCGAACAGCCGCAAGCAGATTCTCGGAATACGCAGCAATCACATCAAGCGCTGCAACCTCAGCCTCGTATGCCGCGATGGTCTCCTCGTAAACATACTCGGTTACACCGGCAGGTCTTACGGGATACTCTGCATCAAGAGGCTTGATATCCTCAAGGTGTGCCATACGGGCATTGAACTTCAGAGAAGTATCGATCAAAGCAACCTTTGTATAGAACTGCTCCCAGTAGTACTCTACCATTGCGGTTGCGAAGTAGGCGTCGAAATAAGCAGCAGCCTCGGAATCAGCGGCAGGAGCATAGCCACGCTCGAGGAGCGCGTCTACGGTTGCGATGATAGCATCCTTTACTGCCTGAGAGGTTTCAGCCGCACGATACTCCTGCATGTATGCAAATACAGCCTCATCAAGATATGCCTGACGGCTACCTGCAAGGTTGGAGCGGATGAAGGAGCCCTCGTACATTTCAAAGAGATCCCAAGAGGTGGTTACGCCCGCGTTGCCAAGGTTACGGCTACGAAGCGCAAGCGTGGTCAGAGCTGCCATACCGTCCAGGCGGTATGCAACGGGATATTCCGCATCATCTGCAACGATACGACCTGCAAAGCTATTGGTCTTTGCGGTGTAGATAAGCTCAATGGTGTACCACTCGCCGTTTGCGGGAACGAAGTCCTCAACAACAACGGAGGAAACCACTACGTTGGCATTCATAGCTGCGAAATAAGCTTTTCCTTCATTATAATCAAATACAAGAACGGACTGAGCCTCTTCATTTGCGGCCGTCGTGGAATTACCGGAGAACTCCATAGCAAGGTAACCCTTGTCTGCATTTTCCTCCGATGCATCTACACGGAAGGTATATACAATCGCAACACTTGCGCTATCGGAATCAAGCGCAATATCAGGAGAGAAGATTGCACTGACACCGTCCTGCGTTGCGGTCCAAACGGTTCTACCGTCTACCTCGCCATACGCACCGGCACCGGTGGCATCAAAAATAATTGCTGCGCCGGAGTTTGTACCGTCAAAGGCATCACAAACGTAAATGCCCTCTTCGTTGTAATACTCAAGCAGAGCTTCAATTTCCGCGATCTTCGCAGACTCCTCGCTCTCATTGGCGAAGGCAAAAACAGCCAGGCAAGAGAACGCCATCACGAGCGACAGCAAGAGGATGGATAATTTCTTAAAGTTCTTCATTCGAATTCTCCTTCAAGTCAGACGGAATAGTATTTTATATACGTATATATTATAACATTTATTTTTACAAAAATCAATCTGTCAATATGGCAAAATTTGCGGAGAAAATTTGTGTTGTTTGCACAATCGGGAGGTCAAAACGCCGTCCTATTCAAAAAGCTATTATTGCGTGCGAAAGTTTTTGTTTGATTTTTATAAAAATCAGTTGATTTTTTTTCGATATTGTGCTATAATTTAGAAGATATATGTAACCTTTTGTTTGGAATCATTTGCGGCAACCGCGAGGAAAGGAGCGCCTATGGCAAAAAGCATTTATACCTACTATAAAGAACGCTTGATCGAGATCAGCGGCAGCAACAAATGCTTATATCTCAAGAGCATCGTGCGCAAGGGCGCTTACGATATCGGCCGCCTTTTTGAAGGGCGCGAGGATAAGCTTGCGCAATTCAACGAATTCATTTTTTCCCAGAACCACCTCCCTCTTTCCTTGATTTCGATGCAAGAGCGCAAGGAGCTTTTGGATAATCTGGACGTCACTACCGGCATCCGCAAAAAGTCCATCGACCTTTCGGGGCTCTCGGAGGAGGAGGCAAAAAAAGCGAAGCTCAAAAACGAGCGCATTGCCAGAGACGAAACAACACGTGCCGTTGAGGGCGAGATCCGCAAGCTCAAGGAGCTGAAACGTGAAATCGAGGAGATCGAAAAGGAAACCGGACGCTACGAGCTTTATATCGGTTATCCCTTTGTTTTCGGAACGCTGACCTACGGCGGCTCCAAAACCGTTATCAAGGCGCCTCTTCTGCTCATTCCCGCGCGCATTGACCTTCCCGACGAGGGATCGGCACAGGTGCTCGTGAACGAGGCGGAGCGCATAAGGATCAATCCCGCACTCGTGCTTGCATACGCGCAGGCAAAGAAGCTCGGAATTGATCAGCTGGAGCTTGAATTTGAATCGCTTTCGCATCTCGGATCCGTCAAGGCCGTGATTACTTATCTTGAAGCCAACGGCATCAAGATCGAATGCGCCAACTCAAAAAACATTTACAGCTATCAACGCTTCAAGGAGCCCGACAATCGCGGAAACCTCGCTGTTCGCTACGGTGCAGTACTCGGAAGATTCCCTCTTTCCAACTCGATTTACAACGACTACTCGCTCCTTGAAAAGAAAAAACTCACCACAAACGCCATTGACGAGCTTCTTTCTCCGAAAAAGCACAGAAAAAAGCGCGCGGCCGCCAGACGCAAGGATACGCATTGCTACAACGTAAAAATGCTGGACTATGCGCAGTCCGAGGTGGTTCGTAAGGTCGAAAACAACGGCAACATGGTGATCTACGGTCCTCCCGGAACGGGAAAATCACAGACGATCGTTAACATCATCACCGATGCGATCTGCAAAAACAAGAGTGTTCTTGTTGTTTCACAGAAGAAAGCGGCACTCGACGTTGTTTTCAATCGTCTCGGTAATCTTAATGAAAAGGCGATGTATCTGACAGACGAGTCCAAGCAAAAGGCGGAATTTTATGCCCGTTGCCTGGAAGCGCATCAGAAGGACATGATCGACAGCTTGATGGACGTTCAAGCGCTCGAAAAGCAATACGACAAGATTCAGGAACAAATTGACGGACACACCGCAGAGCTGCAAACAATATTTGACATTTTAAACACAAAAAGACCTTTCGGACTCACACTTTCCGAAATGTACAGTACTTCTTATATCCCCGCAAAGAACTCCACGGAGTTTAATATTTATAAGAAACTTTCGGAAAGCCCCGCTCTGCTCGGCATAACCTATCCGAAGATGCGCGCCGCGCTGGATGCCATTTCGGACAAGGGGATCGGTACGCTTTATTTCAATTTTCTGCAGGATAAAGAGCAGAATCCCGTGATCGGCTTCATGCGCTCAGACCTCGACATCAATACAGTTGGCGAGGTCAAGGGATGCCTGGAGGAGATCCAACGTTCGAGAAAAGGGCTTTTCAATACCGCAAAGTATCCCTATTACCGCCAGGTGCTCGCATACTATTACGAGATCCGCGATGAGAAAAAGCTCCGCGACGTCGTCGACCTCGCGGCTAAATTCCAAGGCGCAAGCCGAATTTTCGGAAAGAAAGAACGAGAGGGCATCCGCGAGGAGATTCTCACCACCGTTTCTGCCATCGAGGCTTTTATAACCGAATACGATTGCCTGAACCGCGTTCTCACACCGGATGGCTATCTTGCGGTGATCGACAACATTTTGCGAGGAAACACCTCGTACGTTCGTCTTGTGCGCGAAGCGCTGGACAACTATCTCACCTACCGCGACATCAACACGCTGCTGAACGCGCTGGATGAGAACATGCAGCTGATCCTCAACTTCGCATACGTCAATTCCCGCAATCTTGCAAGCTACAACGATATTCTCTCCTCTCTCATGCTCGTTCGTATTTACCATGAGATCACGCTTTGCGAGGAAGAATACAAGGAAAAGCTTGCCAAGCTTCTTGACTTCAATAATATTACATCCACGATTTATTCGCTTAAAGAGCAGCAGCTTGCCGTTGCAAACAAGCTTTGCGCCGGAAAGAACAGCCGCGAATACGAAACGCTTTACAACACGGCGAAGAATAACAAGGATTATCTTTACCAGATTTCCAAGAAGCAGAAGTTCTGGCCGATCCGCAAGTGCATGGAGCTTTACAGCGACTTCATTCTTTCGCTCTTCCCCTGCTGGCTTCTCTCCCCCGAAAACGTTTCTTCCCTGCTTCCGCTGAAGAAGGATCTTTTTGATCTCGTTATTTTCGACGAGGCATCGCAGGTATTCATCGAAAGCACGATTCCGACGATCTTCCGCGGAACGAACATCGTTGTTGCCGGAGATGCGAAGCAGCTTCGCCCCTCTCAGACCTTCATCAAGCGCTATATGGGCGCAGACCCCGAGCTTCAGGACGATCTTTCCGTTCAGGCGGCGCTGGAGGTTGACAGCCTTCTGGATCTCGCCGTTTCCCGCTACGAGAGCGCGAATCTGACCTACCACTACCGAAGCCGCCACAGAGAGCTCATCGATTTCTCAAACGAGGCTTTCTACAACTCCGGGCTTCAGATTGCTCCTAATATCTCAAAGAACAAAAAATCCCGCCCAATCGAAAGATTCAAGGTTAACGGCAAATGGATCAGCCGCCACAACGAAGAGGAGGCTGAAAAGGTCGTTTCCATCCTCAAGGAGATCGCAAAGACGAGAGAACACGATGAGACCATCGGTATCATCACCTTCAACTCGGATCAGCAGACCTGCATTGCGGATATGATCGATAAGGCGGCCGCAAAGGATCCCGATTTCCGCTCCTTTATTATTAAGGAAAGCAACCGCAAGGAAAACGGAGAGGATGCAAGCCTTTTCGTTAAAAACCTCGAAAACGTGCAGGGTGATGAAAGAGATATCATTATCTTCTCCATCGGCTATGCACCCAACGAGACCGGCAAGCTTTACACCAACTTCGGCTCGCTCTCTGCAGAAGGCGGAGAAAACCGCCTGAACGTTGCAATCACACGTGCAAAATCCAAGATCATCGTGGTTACCAGTATTGAGCCCGAGGAGCTTAAGGTGGAGGGATCAAAGAATCTCGGACCGAAGCTTCTCAAGGAATATCTCATGTACGTGCGTGCGGTTTCCAAGGGCGACGATGAGGAGGTTGACGCCGTGCTGGCGCGCCTGCATCAGGGCGATTCCAAGAAACCGAAAATCTGCGGCACAAGCTCCATTGACGAGCAGATCAAGGAAAGACTTGAAAAGCAAGGCTATAAGGTTAAGACCCGACTCGGAAACGAGAACAGCCGCATTTCTCTCGCCGTTTACGACGAGGAAAGCGACAAATATCTCGTTGGTATCGAGCTGGATACGGATGCCTTCGAAAGCGGCGCACCGCTCCTTGAGCGCGACGTTTATAAACCGAGATTCATGCAATCCAGAGGCTGGACGATCCTGCGCATCTGGAGCAGAGATTGGTGGATTTCTCCTGCGAAGGTGATCAAAACAATCACTTCTGCCGCAGAAAAAAATCGCCAGAAATCAAAGTAATTTTTTAAAGCCAATGAAACAAAAAAATCACCCAAGTCCGACGGACTTGGGTGATTTTTGTTTGTTTTTGTAAATATAGTTTTACAAAACGTGCATTAGTCAGCCTTCTTGAGATTAACAAGAACGTTAACAAGAATACCGAGAATCAGAGCACAAGCAACAGAGGTGATGGTTACCTTGCCGATGTTCAGAACCATGCCGCCTACACCTGCGATGAGGATTGCGGAAACGGTGAAGAGGTTACGGTTATCACCAAGATCCACATTCTGAATCATCTTCAAACCGGATACTGCAATAAAGCCGTAAAGCGCGAAGCACACGCCGCCCATTACGCAGGAGGGGATGGTTGCAAGCAGGGTTACGAAGGGAGCGAAGAATGCGGAAACCATGCAGATGATCGCTGCAGCAAAGATGGTTACAACCGAAGCGTTTCCGGAAATTGCAACGCAACCAACCGACTCACCATAGGTCGTGTTGGGGCAACCGCCGAAGAATGCGCCAACCATGGAACCAACACCGTCACCAAGAAGGGTGCGGTCAAGACCGGGATCCTCAAGAAGATCGCTCTCGATGATGGAGCTGATGTTCTTGTGGTCTGCGATATGCTCAGCAAATACTACGAATGCAACGGGAACGTATGCAACAAAAACGGTGAGGAAGTAAGAGCCGGTCAAAGAGCTGATGCCCTTGAATGCCTCGATGAAGGTGAACTCGGGAAGCCACTTCATGGACTTGAAGAGGCTGAAGTTGATAACAACGAGAGAGGGCGCATCTGCAATCTCACCGATCACGGTGAAGATTGCGGCAACCGCATAGCCCGCAAGAATACCGATAATGAAGGGGATGATCTTCATCATCTTCTTACCGTATACGGAGCAAACGATAACGGTTGCAAGCGTTACAAGGCCGCAAAGAAGCGCGATGTAGGGATTGGCAGCACCTGCGCCGCCCTTGGTGAGGTCGCCAACTGCGTTTCCTGCAAGGGAGAGACCGATAACCGCTACCGTCGGGCCGATAACTGCCGCAGGCATGATCTTATTGATCCACTGAACACCTGCAAACTTTACGATGATCGAGATGATCACGTAAACCAGACCGCCAAGGAATGCACCGATGATGATTCCGAGGTAACCAACGGATGCACTTACTGCACCTGCGAAGGCTGCCGTCATCGATCCGAGGAATGCAAACGAGCTTCCAAGGAACACGGGACTCTTGAACTTGGTGAAGAGGAGGTATACGATCGTTCCGATGCCGGCACCAAACAGGGCTGCAGACTGCGACATATTTGCAGCTGCCTCCATGCCTGCGGTGTTACCGTTGATGATGACGGGAACAACGATCGTTGCCGCCAGGATCGCGAGCACCTGCTGCAGAGCAAAGATGATCGTGCGGGGGAGAGTGGGTTTGTCTTTTACATTGTAAACGAGTTTCATTTTCTTTCTCCTTTATTTTTATTTTATGAAACACAAATTAAGAATAGATGGGTGCGGTGATGCGGCGATAGATAACAAATCCCGAAAGAGATTTATTATGTCGCGGCTCTGCCAGCTCGTCCAAAGCGGCAACCTCGCCCGAAAGATAGGAGTCCAGCTGCTCGATGGCACTCTTTGCGCGCGCTTTCATTGCGCCGTAGCGATCATCGAGAATACGCCAGCCCTTGTCCATATAATAAGTGCGCCATACCTTACGGTGACTTTCATGCACCGCCTCGGTCTTTTCGATAAGAAGAGGAAGAAGTGTGTTTTTGATTTCAGCAAGCACTTCCCTGTCGCCGCGGTCATACGCAGGCTTCAAGTTTTCGGCGATCAAGGTTTTAACGGCGAGATAATCAAAGAGGCATCTCGTATGCTCGTAAAGCGGCTTCCATTTTCCGCCATATCCCTCCATCTTTTTCGCATATGCGGCATAATGTCCTGCCATAGGACGCTCATAAAGACGGCGATCGTAAATTCCCTGCATGATATCCTGCCAGAAGAGGGGCTTTCCGAAGAAGCGATCGTGGAAGTTTTCATAAGGATCGCCGATATCGAAATTATTGTGATATGCGGACATATCCCAGAATGCATCAAAGTCACCGCCGGTGATGGCTTCGAAGTGACTGCGAAGAACGTCCTCCGCGGTATCCGCGCCCTTATACGCCATATCGGCCGTAAAGGAAAGCGCGAGCAGGAGCATATTGGGCTGGGTTTCGGATCCATCGTTCGTCCAATAGGTCGTCATCATCTGACGAACGCCGTTTTTCACACAGGCACTGATACCCGCCTTCGTGGTTTCGTAGGTATAATGGTTTTCGGGTGCGTGACCGATCCACGACCAAAGGCCTGCCGCATAGATCACGGGGTGGCCAAGCGCCTTATGCTTTGCAAGCATATAATCGTCACATCCCTTGGGGCCCTCGCCGTAATGCCAATACACCATCTCAACGCCCTCGGGAATCTTTTCCTTCACGCTATCCGGCACGATGATGCTCTCGTCGTAATACGCCGTTCCGCCCGAGGCGATGCGAAAATACATATCGCTCCACATCATGGGCTTCAGGCCGTATTTATCCGTGATTGCGATCAGACGCTCCATGTGGCGATTGAAGATATCAAAGAGCGGAACCAGACCGTGGCGCGCGAGATATTTTCCCTTTCCCATATCCCACGCCTCATCCATGCCGATATGGATGCGCTTGGATCGGAAGGGCCTCGAAAGCGCAACGATCATTTCCTCAAGGAGCTTATAGGTTTCCTCCTCCTCGGCAAGAAGAACCGATGCGGTATCCTTCACCGGAGCGGCCTCCTCCCAGGCGAGGTACTGCGACATATGTCCGTACGCCTCGAAGCACGGGATCATTTCGATGCCGTATTCATATGCATAATCGTCCAGCTCGCGAAGCTCAGCCTCGGAATAACGGGGACGCATATAACCGAAGTGCGGGCGCGTTGGAAGATCAAAGCTATCCTCCGTGTAAAGCATATAAAGATTATAGCCCATTAAAGCGAGATAATCGAGCTGCTCTTTGATGGCAGAAAGCTTCAGACCACCGAAGCGCGAGGTATCGAACATCATGCCGACGGTATCAAAATTCAGCTCCTCACGAAGCTCAAAATCTCCGCCCTGCTTTGCTTTCTCAACAAAAAGGCCGAGCGCACGGAAAAAATGGATTTTTTCCTTATAATATATAACGCCCGACTTGCCCGAAAGAGATACACCGAGATAATCCGCCTGCTCTGCGCGAAGGCTATATCCTCCCTCTCCGATCTCGATTCCGAGAACCGGGCAAAGGCGGGAAATACCCTCGGCAAACGCTTCACAAGACGAAAAAGAGATAATCATGGAGAAATTCCTTCCTTTTCGTTATTATTCGCTATCATTCTTATCTATCTTACCATAAGCGACAGCCCTTGTCAAGGAATACGGAGATTTTTTTATTTTCATTTTTTACTTTTTCATAAAATGACAAAAAACGAAAAAAAAGCATACCTTAATTTATAAATATGCGCGATAATAATTTTATTTATAAAATCTATTGACTTTTTTTCTCGCTTGTGCTATAATTTTTATGTTGTTTGAAGACAATTTTGCATCCTTTGCGACTGACGGAACGAGTGGATTACCACGGAGAAACAAAGGAGAAGTTTACGCCGACCGTCTGGGCACGCTTATGGGGATGCTATAAGTGTGCCCTTTTTGATTTTTAAAATTTAGGATTATATTTTATTTCGTGCGGTTGCCATAGGCGACAGAATGGAGAGTTTATATGAAAAAAATCGCAATCGTTATGGGAAGTGACAGCGATCTTCCCGTAGTTCAAAAAGCCATTGACACGCTGGACAGCTTCGGTGTTCCCTACGAGGTACACGTTTTCTCCGCGCACAGAACGCCGCTTGAAGCCGCCGAGTTTACCAAGGGTGCAAGAAAGAACGGCTTTGGCGCCATCATCGCGGCCGCCGGCATGGCTGCTCACCTCGCGGGTGCGATCGCGGCCAACACCACGCTCCCCGTTGTTGGAATTCCCGTTTGCGGAACAAGCTTCCTCGGACTGGATGCACTTCTCTCCACCGTTCAGATGCCCTCCGGCATTCCCGTTGCCACCGTTGCGGTAAACGGCGCGGCGAATGCGGCACTTCTCTGCATTGAGATGCTTGCCATCGAGGACGAGAATCTTTCAAAGGCGCTTGAGGACAAGCGCGCAAAGGACACCGCTACGGTGCTCGAAAAGAACAGAGGCGTTGAAGAGCGCTTCAATAAAGCTTAATTACAAAAAATAAAACATACAGAGGTAAAGAAAAATGGAAAAGAAACTTGTTTACACCGGAAAAACCAAGGACGTTTTTGCACTCAACAATGGCAACTACCTTCTCAAATTTAAGGATGACTGCACCGGCAAGGACGGCGTTTTTGATCCCGGCGAGAACTCCGTTGGCCTTAAGATCGACGGCGTTGGCGACGTGAACCTCCGCATGTCTATCTATTTCTTCGAGAAGCTGAATGCAGCAGGCATCAAGACGCACTACATCAGCGCAGATCTTGCTGACACCACGATGGAGGTTATTCCCGCAAAGCCCTTCGGAAAGGGACTTGAGGTTATCTGCCGCCACAAGGCTGTTGGTAGCTTCTACCGTCGCTACAGCGACTACGTTACCGAGGGCGCAGACCTCGATGCTTACGTTGAGATGACCTTCAAGAACGACGAGAAGGGCGATCCGCTGGTTACCAAGGACGGTCTTATCGCACTCGGCGTTATGACCGACGCACAGTACGATGCAACCAAGGAGATGACCCAGAAGATCACCGCGATCGTTGCAGACGATCTGAAGGCAAAGGGCCTCATCCTTTACGATATCAAGTTTGAATTCGGTTACAATGCAGACGGCGAGGTTATCCTCATCGACGAGATCGCATCCGGAAACATGAGAGTTTACAAGGACGGACAGTACATCGATCCTATGACGCTCTCCAAGCTTTTCTTCGCTTAATCGAATTTACGAGAGGTACGCAATGGGCGGATTTTTCGGTATAACCGCAAATTACGACTGCGTGCAGGACGTGTTTTTCGGGGTGGATTATCATTCCCACCTCGGAAAGGCGCGTGCAGGCATGGCCACGCTCAACAGCGAGCTTGGCTTTCAAAGAGAGATTCATAACATTGAGAATTCTCCCTTTCGCACAAAATTTGATAACATTGCCGGCCGCATGTCCGGCTTTGCTTCCATCGGCTGCATCAGCGATGCCGATCCTCAGCCGCTTTTGATCCGATCCAAATTCGGAACCTATGCCATCGCGATCGTTGGTCGCGTTGCCAATGCGGCAGATCTGACCGAGAAGCTTTTGAAGCGCAGTGGTGTTTTCTTCCAGGGAATGAGCGGAAATAAAGTTAACTCCACGGAGATCATCGCGGCGCTCATGGAGGAAAAGGATACGCTTGCCGAGGGTATTCTTCATGCGCAGAGCTGCATCGAGGGTGCGGTTACCATCCTGCTTCTGCTCGAAAACGGGCATCTGGTCTGCGCAAGAGATAAGGACGGCAGACTTCCCGTTTCCGTGGGTAAAAACGAAACCGGCTTCTGCGTTTCCTTCGAATCCTTTGCTTATGAAAAGCTCGGATTTGAGCTTTTCAAGAATCTTCGGAGCGGCGAGATCGTTGAGCTCTCCCCCACCGAAGCCACCGTGCTTGCCGAAGGAAAAGACGCCAAAAAGGTTTGCGCCTTTCTCTGGACCTATTACGGCTATCCCACCGCGACCTACGAGGATGTGAACGTGGAGATGATGCGCGTGAAGAACGGCGAGATCATGGCAGAGGAAGAGGAGAAAAACGGCACGATTCCCGAAGTGGATTACGTTTGCGGCGTTCCCGATTCCGGAACTCCCCACGCCATCGGCTATGCGCATCGCACGGGCAAGCCCTTTGCAAGACCGTTTATTAAATATACGCCCGCTTGGGCGAGAAGCTTCATTCCCTCCAACCAGAAGGAGCGCAAGAAGATTGCAAAAATGAAGCAGATCCCCGTGCATGGGCTGATCCAGAATAAAAATCTTCTTTTCGTGGATGACTCAATCGTTCGCGGAACGCAGCTGTCCGAGACGGTTGAATTCCTCTACCAGAACGGCGCAAAAAGCGTTCACATCCGATCGGCCTGCCCGCCAATCATGTACGGATGCAAATACCTCAACTTCTCCCCCAGCACCTCCGAAATGGATCTGATCTCCAGACGTATCATTTTTGAGCTTGAGGGTGAAGAGGGCTTTAATCACATGGAGGAATACGCGGATGCAACCTCGGAGAGAGGCAAGAAGTTCCGCGCCGCCATCTGCAAGAAGCTTCACTTTGATTCGCTTGAATTCCAGTCGCTCGACGGAGTTGCAAAAGCGATCGGCATTGAACCCTGTCAACTTTGCACCTATTGTTGGAATGGAAAGGAATAACAGCGCGACATAACTTTTTATAAAAGCGTACTGTAGGTTATCGCGCCGTGAATTTTCGCAAATGGAGCCTTTTTCCATTTGCCGCCCATGGGGCGATTCCGAAAATTCCAAGCTTTGGATTAAAAAAAAATCGCGCGACATAACTTTTTATAAAAGCGTACTGCAGGTTATCGCGCGATATAACTTTTTCATCAAGTCACAAAAAGCATTTCGAATTTACGCGGTCGCCTTGCGCGACAGAATGGAGATTATAATGAAAAATTCTATGTCTGAAAGCTACGCCCAGGCCGGCGTGGATATTACTGCGGGCTACAAGGCTGTTGAGCTGATGAAGTCCCATATTGCAAGAACTCTTACCAGCGGCGTTTGCTCTGACGTTGGCGGCTTCGGCGGTCTCTTCGAGCTCGACGTTAAGGGTATGGAGCAGCCCGTTCTTGTTAGCGGAACGGACGGCGTTGGCACCAAGCTGAAGCTCGCTTTCCTGCAGGACAAGCACGACACCGTTGGTATCGACTGCGTTGCAATGTGCGTAAACGACGTTATCTGCTGCGGTGCAAAGCCCCTCTTCTTCCTTGACTATATTGCTTGCGGCAAGAACATCCCCGAGAGAATTGCCGCTATCGTTTCCGGCGTTGCAGAGGGCTGTGTTCAGTCCGGCGCGGCGCTGATCGGCGGAGAAACCGCGGAGATGCCCGGCTTCTACCCCGTTGACGAATACGACCTTGCCGGCTTCGCCGTTGGCGTTGTTGACAAGAAAAAGATCCTCAACCCCAAGAGCATGCAGGTTGGCGACGTTGTGATCGCGCTTCCCTCCTCGGGCGTTCATTCGAACGGCTTCTCGCTGGTACGCAAGGTATTCGGCGTTGGCGAAAAGGATCTTTCCGCTCCCGTTGCAGAGCTTGGCGGCAAGTCTATCGCCGAGACGCTGCTCACCCCCACCAAGATCTACGTGAAGCCCATTCTCGCGCTTCTTGAAAAGGTTACCGTTCGCTCCATTTCTCACATCACGGGCGGCGGCTTCTACGAGAATATCCCGAGAAGCCTTCCCGAAGGCCTCGGCGCGAAGATTTATCGCAAGGATCTCAAGATCCTTCCTATCTTCGATCTGATCGCAAAGGTTGGAAACATTCCCGAGAGAGATATGTTCAACACCTTCAACATGGGCGTTGGCATGAGCGTTGTCGTTAAGAAGGAGGATGCCGAGCTGGCGATCTCCATTCTTAAGGAAAACGGCACGGACGCATACATTTGCGGCGAGATCATCGAGTCCGAGGAAGGCGTGGTTCTCGTTTGATGAAAACCAAGATCGCTGTATTCGTTTCGGGCGGCGGCACGAATCTGCAGGCGCTGATTGATGCCGAAAAGGCAGGAAAGATCGAGGACGGAAAGATTTCGCTCGTTCTCTCCAGCAAGCCGGATGCATACGCGCTGACGAGAGCCGCAAACGCATCGATCCCCACCGCTGTTGTTTCCAAAAAGGAATGCAAGGATGGCGCGGAATTCGAGGCAAAAATTCTCGCGGAGCTTGAAGCTTACGGCATCGAGATGATCGTGCTTGCGGGCTTCATGAGTATTCTTTCCGCCGACTTCACCTCTCGCTTCAAGGATCGCATTCTGAACGTGCATCCTTCCCTGATCCCCTCCTTCTGCGGCGCAGGCTTTTACGGTCTTCGCGTGCATGAGGCGGCGCTCGCCTATGGCGTTAAGGTGACGGGCGCAACCGTTCATTACGTGAACGAGATTCCCGACGGCGGACAGATCCTTCTGCAAAAGGCCGTTGAGATCCGCGAGGGCGATACCCCCGAAATTCTTCAAAGACGCGTGATGGAGGAGGCAGAATGGCTTCTTCTCCCTAAGGCAACGGCGATGGTTGCAACGCGCATCAAGAACGAGAAAACGGAGAAATAAAAAATGAACATTTACGAAATCAAGACGATCGGCGAGCGCATTGCGGGCAACCCCTACGTTGGCCGCGGCATCGTTATCGGAAAGACCGAGGACGGCAAGTGCGCCGCTACCGCATACTTTATCATGGGACGCAGCGAAAACAGCCGCAACCGCGTTTTCACCAAGAAGGACGGCGCGATCTACACCGAGCCCTTTGACGCTTCCAAGGTTGAAGATCCCAGCCTTATCATTTACGCGGCACTTCGCTCCTACAAGAATCAGCTGATCGTTACCAACGGCGATCAGACCGACACCATTTACAAGGGCCTTCTTGAAGGAAAGGAATTCGAAAAGTCGCTTCGCACCCGCGCCTTTGAGCCGGATGCCCCCAATCTCACGCCCCGTATCAGCGGTATTCTCAGCTTTGCAGGCGGTGATTTCACCTACAAGATGAGCATTCTCAAGAGCCTGGACGCTGAGGGCAGCGATTGCGCACGCTACACCTTTGACTACCCCACCAAGGCGGGACTCGGCCACTTCATCCACACCTACGTAACTGACGGAAACCCCATTCCCACCTTCCAGGGCGAGCCCGAAAGAATTTCTATCCCGAACGATATCGATGCTTTGACCAAGGATATCTGGGAAAATCTTGACGATAATAACAAGATCTCTCTCTACGTTCGCTACGTAAATCTTGCGGACGGCTCTTACACCGAGAGAATGATCAACAAAAATGCGCAGTAAGCCATTCGCGGCAGAACGGAGATTATTATGAACAGCTTAGCTTTGAAATACGGATGCAACCCCAACCAGAAGCCCTCCCGCATCTACATGGAAGAGGGAGAGCTTCCTATCAAGATTCTTTGCGGCAATCCCGGATATATCAATTTTCTTGACGCTTTCAACGGCTGGCAGCTCGTTAAGGAGCTGAAGGAAGCCACCGGCCTTGTTGCCGCTACCTCCTTCAAGCACGTGAGCCCCACCTCTGCCGCGCTCGGTCTTCCCCTTCCTGCGGCGCTGAAGAAGGCTTGCTTCGTTGATGACATCGAGGGTCTTGACGCTTCCCCTCTCGCTTGCGCTTACGCAAGAGCCAGAGGCACAGACAGAATGTCCTCCTTCGGTGACTTTATCGCACTTTCCGACGTTTGCGACGAGACCACCGCAAAGCTCATCGCCCGCGAGGTTTCGGACGGCATTATCGCGCCCGGCTATACCGAGGAGGCGCTCGCTATTCTCAAGACCAAGAGAAAGGGCAACTATAACATCATCGAGATCGATCCTGCTTACGTTCCCGCCCCCGTGGAGAAGAAGCAGGTATTCGGCATTACCTTTGAGCAGGGACGCAACAATTTCGAGATCTGCGAAAAGCTTCTTGAAAACGTTGTTACCGCAAAGAAGGAGCTTCCTGCCGCGGCAAAGCGCGATCTGATCGTTGCGCTCATCACGCTGAAGTACACCCAGTCTAACTCCGTTTGCTATGCGATCGACGGACAGGCCATCGGCGTTGGCGCAGGACAGCAGTCCCGTATTCACTGCACGCGCCTTGCGGGCACGAAGGCGGACACCTGGTTCCTTCGCCAGCACGCGAAGGTGCTTGCGCTTCCCTTCCGCGATGGCATGGGCAGAGCCGACAGAGATAATGTGATCGACGGCTACATCAACCAGAACGAGGAGGACGTTTGCGCAGAGGGAATCTGGCAGAAGTACTTCACCGAGCAGCCCGCGCCTCTCACGGCAGAGGAAAAGAGAGAGTATCTTGATTCTCTTTCCGGCGTTGCACTCGGATCGGATGCATTCTTCCCCTTCGGCGACAACATTGAGAGAGCGCACAAGAGCGGCGTTTCCTTCATTGCACAGCCCGGCGGCTCGATCCGCGACGATCTCGTAATTGAGGTTTGCGACAAGTACGGCATGGCAATGGCCTTCACCGGCATGCGCCTTTTCCATCACTAAGAAATATAATCCGCCCCGCGGCATTTTCTGCATCGGGGCCGGTGCTTTGTTTTACGACATATTGCTAAGGAGCTAATTTATGAAAATTTTGGTTGTTGGTTCGGGCGGGCGCGAGCACGCCATTATCAAGAAGCTGAAGGAATCGAAGCGCGTTAGCGAGATCTATGCCCTTCCCGGAAACGGCGGCATGGCAAAGGACGCAACGCTCGTTCCCATCGGCGCAAAGGAGATTGACAAGATCGCCGCCTTCGCGAAGGAAAATGCGATCGACTACGCCGTTGTTGCCCCCGACGATCCCCTGGTTCTCGGCTGTGTTGACGCGCTGAATGCTATCGGCATTCCTTGCTTCGGCCCTGAGGCGAAAGCCGCCATCATTGAGGGAAGCAAGGTTTTCTCCAAGAACCTGATGAAAAAATACGGAATTCCCACGGCGGGCTACGAGGTTTTTGAAAATCCCGAGGCCGCGCTCCGATACCTTGAAACCGCACCGATCCCCACCGTTGTTAAGGCAGACGGACTTGCGCTCGGAAAGGGCGTTATCATCGCGACGACCAGAGAGATGGCGATCGCGGCCGTTCACGACATCATGGAGGACAAGGTTTTCGGTGCGAGCGGCAACCGCATCGTTATCGAAGAATTCCTTGAAGGTCCCGAGGTTTCGGTTCTTTCCTTCACGGACGGAAAGACCGTTGTTCCCATGGTTTCCTCCATGGATCACAAGAGAGCTTTGGATAATGACGAGGGCCTGAACACCGGCGGCATGGGAACAAATGCTCCCAACCCCTATTACACGAAAGAAATTGCAGACATCTGCATGAAGACCATCTTCCTGCCCACCATCCGTGCGATGGAGGCCGAGGGACGCACCTTCAAGGGATGCCTTTACTTTGGTCTTATGATCACGAAGGACGGCCCGAAGGTGATCGAATACAACTGCCGCTTCGGCGATCCCGAGACGCAGGTGGTTCTCCCTCTGCTTGAGAGTGATCTGCTTGACGTTATGGAGGCAACCACGAACGGAACGCTGACCGAAGAGATGGTTAAATTCTCGGACGGCGCGGCCTGCTGCGTTGTTATGGCATCGAAGGGTTATCCCGGAAAATACGAAACGGGATATGAAATCTCGCTCCCCGATGAGGGACTCGTTTACGTTGCGGGCGCAAAGCTTGCAGACGGAAAGCTTCTCACGGCGGGCGGCCGCGTTCTCGGTGCGGTTTATGCCGACAAGACGCTGGAGAAGGCCATTGAGGGCGCATACGCGCTGACGAAAAAAATTCATTTTGCGAACGCCTACTGCCGCAGTGATATTGGACAGAAGGCACTTGCCGCAAAGGAGGGCAAATAATGGTTTATCGCATTTACGTGGAGAAAAAGAAGGAACTGGCGCACGAGGCCGCTTCCCTTTTCTCCGATCTTAAAAATCTTCTGCAGATCGATGCGCTGACCGCGATCCGCGTTCTCAACCGCTATGATGCAGAAAATCTCGACGAAGAGCTCTTCAACTATGCAAAATCCACCGTTTTCTCCGAGCCCCAGCTCGACATCGTTACCGATGATTTCGATGCAAACGGAGCAACCGTTTTTGCCGTTGAATATCTGCCCGGCCAGTTTGACCAGAGAGCAGACAGCGCCGCACAGTGCATTCAGATCATTTCCCGCGGCGAGCGCCCCACCATCCGCACCGCGAAGGTTTATCTTCTCTACGGCGCACTGACCGATGAGGACATCGCAAAGATCAAGAAATACGTTATCAACCCCGTGGAGGCGAGAGAGGCTTCCCTTGAAAAGAAGGAAACGCTTGCCACCGCATACGAGATTCCCACCGCCGTTAAGACGCTGGAGGGCTTCATCGATCTCGACCGCGACGGTCTTGCCGCCTTCGTCAAGGAATACGGCCTTGCAATGGATATCGACGATATCGCATTCTGCCAGGAATATTTCATCTCCAAGAAGAGAAATCCCACCATCACCGAAATCCGCATGATCGACACCTATTGGTCCGACCATTGCCGCCACACTACCTTCCTCACCACGATCGACAAGGTTTCCTTTGAGGATCCGCTTCTCGAGGAGGCTTATCAGGATTATCTCGCTACCCGCGAAGCCCTCGGAAGAACCAAGCCCCAGAATCTGATGGACATCGGAACGCTGGCGGCTAAGTATCTCAAGAAGATCGGAAAGCTCGACAAGCTGGATGAATCCGAGGAGATCAACGCCTGCACCGTTAAGATCACGGTTGAGGTGGACGGAAAGGCAGAGCCCTGGCTTCTGCTCTTTAAGAATGAGACACACAACCATCCCACCGAGATCGAGCCCTTCGGCGGCGCGGCTACCTGCATCGGCGGCGCGATCCGCGATCCCCTTTCCGGACGCTCCTACGTTTACGGCGCAATGCGCGTTACCGGCGCGGCGGATCCCACCAAGCCCGTTTCCGAGACCATGGAGGGCAAGCTCCCTCAGAGAAAGATCGTTACCACCGCGGCGGCCGGCTATTCCTCCTACGGAAACCAGATCGGTCTTGCTACCGGCCTTGTTGACGAAATCTATCACG
The DNA here is from genome assembly GCA_045632465.1 of Eubacteriales bacterium. Lineage (GTDB taxonomy): Bacteria > Bacillota > Clostridia > Oscillospirales > CAG-272 > UBA1740. The sequence goes on along the minus strand of JAZQWS010000256.1, from coordinate 225 downwards.
ATGGCTATGCCGCAAAGCGCATGGAGATCGGTGCCGTTATCGCGGCCGCTCCCGAGCGCTGTGTTCGCCGCGAGTGCCCCGCGCCCGGCGACATCGTTATCCTTCTCGGCGGACGCACGGGACGCGACGGTTGCGGCGGCGCAACCGGTTCTTCGAAGTCTCACACCGTTGCTTCTCTTGAAAGCTGCGGTGCAGAGGTACAGAAAGGTAACGCGCCCGAGGAAA
>JAZQWS010000255.1:0-5057 GCA_045632465.1 Eubacteriales bacterium | reverse complement strand
TAAGGAATACGAGCCCCTCTTCGCTTGCGCCGGCGAGGTTGCCGCAAAGCAGAAGAAGAAAGGCTTCTTCGTTACCTGTGATTCTTACGTAACGATGTCCGACGGTACGGGTATCGTTCATATCGCGCCCGCCTTCGGTGAGGACGATAGCCGCGTTGGTAAGAAGTACGACCTGCCCTTCGTTCAGTTCGTGGACGGCAAGGGTAACATGACGGCGGAAACGCCCTACGGCGGTACGTTCGTGAAGAACGCAGATCCGCTCGTTCTCGTTGACCTCGATAAGGAAGGCAAGCTCTTTGCCGCTCCCAAGTTCGAGCATGATTATCCCCATTGCTGGCGCTGCAACACGCCCTTGATCTACTATGCGCGCGAGTCCTGGTTCATTCAGATGACCGCCGTTCGCGAGAAGCTTCTTGCAAATAACGCAACCGTTAACTGGATTCCCGAAAACATCGGAAAGGGAAGATTCGGCGATTGGCTTTCCAACATTCAGGACTGGGGTCTTTCCCGTGACCGTTATTGGGGAACGCCTCTGCCCATCTGGCAGTGCTCCTGCGGCCATCGTCACGCCATCGGCTCGATCGCAGAGCTGAAGGAGATGTCCTCCAATTGTCCCGAGGATATCGAGCTCCACCGTCCCTTTATTGACGCGGTTACCATCAAGTGCCCCTCCTGCGGTGGCGAGATGAAGCGCGTTTCCGAGGTTATTGACTGCTGGTTTGACTCGGGTGCAATGCCCTTCGCTCAGTGGCACTACCCCTTTGAGAACAAGGAAATGTTCGATAGCCAGTTCCCCGCAAACTTCATCAGCGAGGGCGTTGACCAAACGCGCGGCTGGTTCTATTCTCTGATGGCGATCTCCACTCTGATCTTTGATTGTGCGCCCTATAAGAACGTTCTCGTTCTCGGCCACGTTCTTGATAAGGAAGGACAGAAGATGTCCAAGTCCAAGGGCAACGCCGTTGACCCGTTTGAGGCTCTGGAGGAGTTCGGTGCAGACGCGATCCGCTGGTACTTCTATTCCAACTCCGCGCCCTGGCTTCCCAACCGCTTCTATAAAGAGGCCGTTGTTGAGGGACAGAGAAAGTTTATGGGAACGCTCTGGAACACCTATGCGTTCTACGTTCTTTATGCAAATATCGACGGCTTCGATCCCACGAAGTACACCCTTGACAAGGAAAACCTTCCCGTTATGGATAAGTGGGTGCTTTCGAAGCTGCAGTCCGCTGTGAAGGCAGTGGATGAAAATATGGCGGCTTACAAGATTCCCGAGGCAACCCGCGTTCTCGAGGGCTTCGTTGACGAGCTTTCGAACTGGTACGTGCGCCGTTGCCGCGAGAGATTCTGGGTAAAGGATATGCCCGCCGATAAGGTAAACGCTTACATGACGCTTTATACCGCGCTTGTAACCGTTGCCAAGCTCTCCGCGCCCTTCATTCCCTTCATGAGCGAGGATATCTATCGCAACCTCGTTTGCTCCGTGGATAAGTCTGCGCTTGAATCCGTTCACCTTTGCGACTTCCCCGTGGCAGACGAATCGATGATCGATCTCTCCCTTGAGGCGAATATGGACGAGGTGATCGACGTTGTCGTTCTTGGCCGTGCTTGCAGAAATGCCGCCGCGATCAAGAATCGCCAGCCCATCGCAAAAATGTACGTGAAGGCTGAAACTGCCGTTGCGGATAGCTTCCTTCCCATCATCGCAGAGGAGCTGAACGTGAAGAGCGTTGTCTTCACCGATAGCGTGAAGGACTTCACCTCCTATAGCTTTAAGCCCCAGCTTCGCACCCTCGGTCCGAAGTACGGTAAGATCCTCGGCGGCATCCGCGCGGCACTTGCTGAGCTGGATGGAAACGCCGCTATGGATGCGCTTGAGGCAAACGGCGTTATGAAGCTCACCGTTGGTGACACGGTTTGCGAGCTGACGAAGGAGGATCTTCTCATCGAGTCCTCTCAGATGCCCGGCTTTGAGTCGCTCTCCGATAAGGGTATCACCGTGGTTATGGATAAGAACCTCACGCCTGCGCTCATCGAAGAGGGTAACGTGCGCGAGCTGATCTCCAAGATCCAGACCATGCGTAAGGACAGCGGCTTTGAGGTGATGGATCATATCCAAATCTCCCTTTCCGGCTCCGAGGCGATGCTTGCCGTTGCCGATCGCAATAAGGCTGAGATCTGCGAGGAAACCCTTGCCGATTCTCTCACCGTTTCGGGCGATGCGCTTGCATTCTCCAAGGAATGGAATATCAACGGCGAGAAGGTTGTTGTTTCCGTAGCAAAGATTTAATTTTTGGCTTCCGTCTTTTGGCACCTTTTCCCGTTTTCCTCCTCTCGGCGTAGCTTTCTACGCCTTCGGTCGGAAGAACTGAAAAATCTGCTCAAAATACGTTTGCCAAACGAAATGCCGAAAAAATATCAATGCCGCGCAGAAAGCATCTGCGCGGCATTTTCTATATTGCATTATTTCGTGTTTCTTGAAAAATTTCGTTTTTCTTGAAAAAAATATGGAAAATTATTTTTTCTTATGCTAAAATAAGGATAGCGAATGCCATTTATATATAAAAATGGAGGCAAATATGAGAATTTTCGGACTTGAAAGCAATTTTCAAACGAGCTTTGAGGTGATGCGCGCGCATCTTTCGCTGGATCGCTTCGACGTTGATATGACCTTTGAGAAGGCAGATGGGCTTTGCGTTGGCGTGAAGGACGGCAAGGGCTATATCCGCTGCCGCGAGGTGCATCATATGAACCGCCTGCTTGCCCTTTTTGCGGGGTATTATAAGGGCGAGGATTTTGAGATCGCGGAGAAGGCGGCCTTCAAAACCCTTTCTGTGATGATCGATATTTCCTATCGCGGCCCGATCTCTCTTTCGGGACTCAAGGAATATTTCACCTATCTTGGCTCGATGGGCTATAATCAGATCTGGTTTTATGCCGAGGATATGTACGAAATGCCCGCAAAATACGCGCACTTTGGCTATATGCGCGGCAGATATTCCACCGAGGAGCTTCGCGAGCTTGACGATTTCGCTTATTCGATCGGCATCGAGATCGTTCCCTGTATTCAAACGCTCGGACATATGCAGCATTATCTGCGCTGGGACGAGGCTTATTCTTACAGAGAAACCAATATGATTTTAAGGCCGGATAGCCCGAAGGTGGATGAATTTATCCGCGATATGCTGATCGCCGCCTCCAAGCCCTTCCGCTCGAAGAGAATTCACGTGGGACTTGACGAAACGGCAGGACTCGGCATGGGAAAATCCTTCAAGCCGGGAAATTACCGCGAGCCGCTGGATATTTTCGTGGATCACGTGGCAAAGGTGGCGAAAATGTGCGAGGAGCTGGGGCTTCGCCCGATGATGTGGAACGATATGGTGTTCTGCTATTCGAACAAAAATCATGCCAGATATGCGTTTGATACGGAGATCGCCCCCGAAACGCTTGCAAAATGGCCGAAAAATATGGATCCCGTGTATTGGAATTACGAGGTGGAAAATTGCCACGAGGTGTATATCGATAAAAACCGCGTGTTCGGAAATCCCGTGATCTTTGGGGGCGGCGTTTGGATCTGGGTGGCCGCGCTTCCCGACAATATCTGGTCCGAGAAATTTCACAGAGGCGCGCTGGCCGCCTGCAAGAAAAAGGGCGTGGAAGAGGTGTGCCTGACCGTTTGGGCCTTTGGCATGACCATTTATCAGACCTCGCTTTTGGAAGCGGCAAGATACGCCGAGTGGACGTACGAGGAGGACGATGCAAAGCTTGCGGAGCGCTTTGAGCTTTTCACGGGCGCATCCTTCGATGGATTTTACGATATGTCCAACTACCACGCGCAGTATCTTGAGGGCGAGATCAATTACGATGCGATGACATACGAGGCGCGCTTTGACGGAAATAAATTCATGTGGCAGGATATCATGCTCGGTCTTTATGACGAGAATCTCTTCCGCGAGCCACGTGCCGAGCATTATAAGCGCGCGGCCGATCGCTATCTTCCCCTGATCCGCAGGCAGGATAAATGGTGCTGGCTCTATGAATATTGCTACGCGGTGTTCACGCTTCTTTCGGTGAAGTGCTATATTGCTGAAAGACTCGTTCCAGCCTATAAGTCGGGAGATAAGGATATGCTTCGCTTCCTCTTGGAGGAAAAGCTTCCCGCCCTGGAGCGCCTTTGGTATGATCTTGCGGATCGCCACGAGCGCCACAGAGACGATTATATGCGTCCCTTCGGCGTGGAATCCAACCACAGAAGATACGGAACCATGATCATGAGAACGCGCTATGCGATCCATCGCCTGGAGGATTATCTCTATGGCAAGGTCGATTCTCTCGCAGAGCTTGAGGAGCCGAGATTCTTCCAGCCGCCTGCGGCTTGGGGAATGGATTTCGGCTCGCTGACGGAGTTTTGATCGCCCGCAACCATCCGCAAAAAACGGGCGACCAATGGTCGCCCCTACAAACGAATTTCGGCAGGGAACTTGTTTTCTCTGCCGATTTTTGTTATAATGATATTGGTGATAAAAATGGATGAACTCAAAAAGAGAAAAACACCGAGGTATCAAAGTTTTGATTACAATAGTGTTGGAGTATATTTCATAACGATTTGCACGCAAAACAGGCGATGCATCCTATCTCGCATTGTAGGGACGCCTGTCCCTACAAATATTGAAAGAGCGGTAGGGGAGGGGCTTGCTCCTCCCGAAATTACGGTAAAATTAAAGCCTTGCGGCGAGATCGTAAAAGAACAATTGCAGTTGATCGAAACCCGTTTTCCGGGTGTAACGGTTGAAGACTATGTCATTATGCCCGCCCATATCCATGCAGTTATCTTTTTTCACAGGAAGGCGGGAGGAGCACGCGCCTCCCCTACCTTGGATGATGTAATTTGTGCGTTTAAGTCCTTGACTTCGCGAAGCTGCAAGCAAAAATACGGGATAGAAAAAATGTTTCAACGCTCCTCTGCCGAGCATATTGTTCGTGACAGAGAAGATTATGAAACGCGCAGAAAATACATTTATGAGAATCCCAAGCGGTGGTATTACAAGTATTTGAATACC
>JAZQWS010000254.1:0-2030 GCA_045632465.1 Eubacteriales bacterium | reverse complement strand
AGAGATTTGAAAGACAAAAACAGAAGTAAAAACAATCCCCCAAATTTGCAAGCAAATTTTGCCCCCTTTACACAAGGGGGCCTTAATAATTAGAATACAATAAAAACCTCCAAGCCTGCAAAAAGCGGCTTGGAGGCCTTTTTATTAAAAAGGAAACGGCGATTGATGCCTCGGATCGCTTGTAAAAATACAGAGTGGATTTTCGAGCAAAAATTCGTAATTCTCTCGGCGCAGGGCGTAGTTACCTGCGTCAAGCCGAGAGAGCGCGGATTTATGCCTTGGAATACCGCAAGGAGAAACGAGTGGATTTTTGAGCAGAAATCGTTGGCTGACGACCGACAGACGTAGAAATCTACGTCGAGGGAGGAAACGACGATTTATGCCAAAAATCACCGTTTATCCAAAGTAAGGGAGGCGGGGAATGCCTAACTTATTGCGGTGGTAACGGTCGAAAAGAAACAGATCAAACGCTTCGTGGATCTCCATTTCTCTGCCCGAAAGCTCATCCATGAAGGAGAGATAGAGCTCTCTTGCCTTTTCAATATCGCCAAGCGCGCCCGTGTGGTAAATCTTCGCAACGTTTTCAACGATGAAGGTATGATGATCGAGGTAGAACCAGGAGGTCTTTTCTACTTCATTGCCCTTGCCGAGGTTTCTCTCGATAATGGGGCGGATCTCTTCAAGAATCGCGGGGATCTTCTCAAGCTCTGCGGCGAAAGCGGGATTCTGCTGCCAGGTGGTTCCCTTTCCGTCTGCCGTTGCACCGATACCGAGCTCCTCAATACCGGCGGCCTTGTAATCATTGTTCATCAGAACGGGATCAATGATCTCGGTTATCTTTTCGAGATAGTTGATCGCGAGAGGGGCATCCTCACCGTAGGTATGCGCGAGATGATCGGCGGCAAATGCATCGTAATCCATATTCTCATCAAAGAGAGTTTCCGCCATAACGGACATAGGAAGCGCCGTTGGGAAGAAGGCTCTGGGCGTTTGATCGGACATATCACCGTCAAAGCCCATCGTTTTCATAAGAAGCACGTCACGGTGCATATCCTTTGCGAGCTTCATATGGCCGAGGTCGTTATAGTGGAAGGTATAATAGCGATATTCATACACGCAGGTGGGGATCGTTACGCCGAAGCCCTCCTTCCACTCCTTGCGCCAACGATCGGCAAGTGCGGGCGGAATCGTGGGAAGATTGTTGCGCACGTAGGGCGGGATCTCTCCGTCATAATCCACCTTCTCATAGCCCTTATTATAATTGATCGAGCGGGCGGAAAGAAGGATAAAGCGCTCGGGATTCTTGAGGCGCTCGGTTACGGGAGGACGGAGGGTATCCGTATAAAGGATAAACACGAGCTTACAGTTGATTCCCTCCTTGGTCAAAGCCTCGTCGATCTCATTCAGGAGGATCACGTACCAATCCGAGGGTTCTTTCTCTACGCAGAGGGGGCATTCGCAATGATTATTGATGGCATCGGCAAGCCAGACGTGGGGGAAATCCACGTAGGGCTTTTTCTTCAGGTAGTCTACCCAGAAGGAAACGAGAAGCTTTCTCGTTTCGGGATTGCCGTAGCAGAAATTGGTATAGAAGGTATCGTCGCCGAAGCGGTCTCTGACGCCCTTTACAAGCGCGAGGTGCTTCTTATCCTCCTCCTTCAATGCGGCGGCCTCTGCCTTGGGAGATCCCATATGTACGCCAAGCGGCTCAAACATCCAGCCGTGGCCGATGTTATGGAACTGCAGGCCGAGCTTCTTCATATCCTGCTCGAGCTTATCGATCTCACCCTCGAGGAAGGCATAATCGGTTACCTCACCGTGGCCGCCGAGGCGGAGATTAGAAACGTGGGCATACCATTTATGCATATAAAAATACGGAACAAGGCCCTCGATCATGAACATATTGAGGCCAACCTTGGGCATCCAATACACCGTGTCACGCAGGTGCTGATAGCCGATCGCGCCCTCGGAGCATTCGCCGCGAAAAATGTGATCCGCCTTCTTGCGATAGGTGAAGGACGCGGAGGAAA
>JAZQWS010000253.1:0-5237 GCA_045632465.1 Eubacteriales bacterium | reverse complement strand
TTGGTACACCGATGATACGAAGACCGAAAAGGCATCGAACATCATCGCGATCCTTGCGGATTCGACCGTTGGTAATATGAATAGCCGTGTCGACACCATTACCTTTGCCGAGATTGCAGGTCTTGAAAAGGCGTACTTCCTGAAGGCAACCAATGCTCCCATTGCAAAGGAAGCGGTTGGAAATTACAGCGAGGACGAGATCTACTTTGTTTGGGTGGATGAAAACGGCAAGGAAACCTCCGGCCTGATGGCAGGTCTTGCGCATCTGACGGTTGAAGATTTCGGCAACGAGGATCGCATTTCCGAAGCCGTAAAGGATATCAAGGTCGGCGATGCGATGGGTTACGAGAAAGTGAACGGCATCTGGTATACCGAATATGACGAAGCGCATCCCGAAGAAAATCGCCTCAAGGGCCTGATCAAGGCAATTGCAGACGAGCGCGTTGGCGATATGGATACGAAGGCTGAGCAGGTAACCATCTCCGAGATCGCGAATATGATCGCCGTAGACGCGGATGGAAATATCCTTGAGGACGTAGATCCTAAAACCTACGACGGTATCTGGTACGAGGAATATTACGGCAAGGACGATGCAAACAATAAGCCCGCCACCGGGCTGATGGCAGGTCTTGCGCACCTCACGATGGCGGATATCCGGGATTCCTCCGCATTCAAGGAGGCGATTGGCGATATCACTGTCGGCGATGCAATGGGCTATGAGAAGGTAGACGGTATCTGGTACACCGAGTACGATAAGAATCATCCCGAAAAGAATCAGCTTGAAGGACTTGTAAAGGCAATCGCGGATTCCAAGGTTGAGAATCTGAACGCCGATATGCAGAACATGAAGTTCGGAAAGGTTGCGGGACTTACCTACGACGAGGCTACCCATCAATGGATGGATGGCACAGAGGTTGCCACCGGTATCAACGCCGCTCTCGCGGATCTGACGGTTGGTGAAATGTCCGATTCTGCCGCTCTCTCCGAGGCGATCCAGAAGGTAACCGTTGCGGATGCAATGAATTACACCAAGACTGCCGACGGATACGAGGATGCAAACGGAAATAAAGTAGAGAGCTTCATGGCCGTGATCGCCGATAAGCAGATCTCCGATATTCAGAAAACGCTGGATGAAACGCCGATCGGAAAGTTCATGGGCTATGAGCAGAATCCCGCAAACGGCAACAAGTGGGAAAAGGACGGCGTCGAGGCAGACGGTCTGATGCAGAAGGTCTGCGGCAGAACGATTGACGGGCTGGACGGACTTCTCGGCGACCTTGTGATCAAGGACGTAATCGACAATTATGACGAGGGCATCTTCTCCTTCGTGGATGAAAACACGAAGGTTACCGAGATGAGCGATGCTTTTGAGGATCTGTTCAACGATGTAGACAACGGTGTAACGATGGGTGAGCTCGAGGATGCAAAGCTGATCAACCTGGGTGTTGATGAGCACGGTCAGCCGAAAAAGCTGAGCGACAAGGTTAGAGTGATGACCTTCGCCGGATTTATGCAGAAGGCGCATAACCTCGTGGATTCTCTTACTTAAGAGGCTACCACGTCATTCTGACAGAAAAAATAATTTCCCCCTCGCTTTCGGTAACGCGATGCTCCGTCACGTTGCCGTAAAAGCGTAAAAGCGCAAGGCAGGAGGCAAGTCCGCGATCGAGATCCGATCGCAAGCAGGGCTTGTCCTCCTGCTTTTTGTATAGCACCTCCACGAGGCTTTCTCCCTCTGCCACGGTCATGTGCCGCTCGGCCATTTGCAAAAGAGCGATCTCTTGCAATCCCTCATCCTTCAAGCGAAGGAGATTTCTCGCAAGCCGCTCGCAAAGGCCGTGTGCAATGATCTTTTGTTGCATCCGATCGGAGAAGTTCAAAAGGCGAAGCTTATTCGCCACGTAGGATTGGCTGACGTTCAGTTTTTTCGCGATCTCCTCTTGTGTAATGCCGCACATTTTGATCGTACCCTGAAGCGCACGTGCCTCTTCAAACATATTCATAAAAGCCACCGTAAAAATGTATTAAAACGAAAAAGCCTCCCGTTTTCTCTATTGTATCATAGAGAAAGGGAGGCTTTTTGTCATATGATGCGATGTATTTCAAAAAATCGGAAATATTTCCCGATGCCCCGCATATCAGAGCGGCTTTTTGGAGATCTGCGCGTAAGGGCGCGGATAGGCAGGGGGCGTTTTCGTAATCTTGTCCAGAATGATCAAGGGATGCGAAAGTTCCTCCTCGTCATTCGTTAAGGTAACGTCGATCACGGCGCACTCCTTCGCTCCGAGCATGGAAATGGCCTTCTTGGCATCTGCAAGCTCGTAGCGCGCATTTTTTCCCTTCATGGCGATCATTTTTCCGCCCACCTTAAGAAGCGGCAAGCAAAGCTCCGCAAGAATGCGCATCTGTGCCACGGCACGCGCCGTCACGAAATCGAATTTTTCGCGCAAGGCCGCGTCCTTGCCTGCATCCTCAGCTCTTGCGCAGAGCGTGGAAACGTTGCCGAGAGAGAGAAGCGCGGCGCTTTCCTTCACGTAGTTCACGCGCTTTTCGGTAGCGTCCATTGCGAGAATTTTCAGATCCTCGCGCAGAATTGCAAGCGGCAGAGTGGGAAAGCCCGCGCCGCAGCCAACATCTGCGATCTTTGCGCCCTTGGGCAGATGTGCCGCCAGCGTTGCGCAATCCGCATAGTGATGCAGGATCACCTTCTTTGGCTCGGTGATCGCCGTGAGATTGTATTTTTCATTCTCCTCGAGCAGGCGGTTCGTCAGCAAAAAAAGCTTATCCGCTTTTTCCTTGTTAAGAAGCGAGGAAAGGGAGTTCTTTTTGAAAACGGCGGTGATTTCTGCCGAAAATTCCTTTTCATTCATTGAAGATGACAAAGTGATTTCTCCTGTGTTTTTTGATGGAAAATGCTTGGAAATGTAAAAATAGATTTACAAAAATCAGGCAATAACCTTCTTGAGGAAGGCAAGACCTGCCTCGAGAGCAGGGATGTTTTCTTCCATTCCTTCGAATTCGAGAGAAACGTATCCGTCATATCCCGCGCGCTTCAGCGCCTTGATCGCGGTGGCAACGGGAACCTCGCCATGGCCGAGGATCGTGCCGCGCAGATAGTTTCCTCCGCGGGTGTCGAAAAAGCCCTCGGGCTTATCAAATGCGCCGCTCTTCACAAGGAAGTCCTTCACGTGTACGTGATAGGTGTAGGGGGCGGCGGTGCTGACTGCGCGAACCACGTCGCAATCTGCGCAAAGGAAGTTTCCGATGTCGCAGAGCCAGCCGTAGTTTTCATGTCCAACCGCAAGGATCAGCGCCTCCACTCTCTCGGGATCCTGGAAGATGTAGCCGTGGTTTTCGGTTGTGGTGCGAATGCCCTTGCTTGCGCCGTATTCGGTGATGCGGCGGATGGCGGGCGCCATCTCCTTGATCGCTTCGCGATAGCTGTAAAGATGATCCGCCTTCAGCGCGTAGCAAACGTCATGGCGCACAGAGCCTGCGCCGAGGATCGCCGCAACGTCGATTGCCTCGCAAACTCTCTTGATCTCTGCCTCGGTGTCGCGGTTGATGAAGTCCGCGCCGAGCGAGTGTGCCGCGATGGGAAGACCGATCTCGTCGCAATGCGCGCGAAGCTTCTTTGCAAGAGCGATCTTATCGTCGCCGGGAAGCTCGGTGAATTCGATCGCGTCAAAGCCAAGCTCCTTGGCCTTGGTGGCAACGGCGATGAGGTCGCAGCCGGTTTCTTTCATGTATTTGGAAAAGCTGTATGAGGAAACGCAGGTTTTCATGTTTTTTCTCCTTGAAGATCTGTTTTTCTTCATTGTATCATGAATCCGCACCGAAAGTCAACGAAATTTGCAAAAAAGACAAGAAATGATAGAAAAGCCACAAAATAATGAAAAAATGTCGGCAATTTAGCGAACCTCTATTGACTATTTTTCTATTTTGTGGTAATATAATATCTGTATGATTAAAATTTAAGTAAGTTAAGGAGATTTCAAATGGCAACCTACAATAAGAAAAACATTGAAGACGTTGAAGTAGCCGGCAAAACCGTGCTGGTTCGTTGTGATTTCAACGTTCCCATGAAGGACGGCGTGATCACCTCCGATAAGAGAATCGTTGAGGCGCTCCCCACCATCAAGTATCTGTTCGATCAGGGCGCAAAGGTTATCCTTTGCTCTCACATGGGCAAGCCCCACAATATCTTCACCGAGGGCTTTGGTCTGACCAAGAAGGAGAAGAAGGCTGTTGAGGCGCTTCCCGAGGCAGAGCAGGCAGCTGCAAAGGCAGAGTATCTCGAAAAGGCTCTCAAGAACGATAAGAAGAAGCTCACCCTGAAGCCCGTTTGCGAGAGACTGAACGCGCTTCTCGGCAAGGAGCTCGTTGTTTTCGCTGAGGACGTTGTTGGTCCCGATGCGAAGGCAAAGGTAGCGGCTCTTCAGCCCGGTACCGCAGTTCTTCTTGAGAACACCCGCTTCGAGGCAGGTGAGGAGAAGAATAAGCCCGAGCTTGCAAAGGCTCTTGCTGATTATGCAGACCTCTTCGTAAACGATGCGTTTGGCGCGGCTCACAGAGCACACGCTTCCACCGCAGGCGTTGCAGATTATATCCCCGCAGTTTGCGGCTACCTCATCCAGAAGGAAATCTCCGTTATGGGTAAGGCTCTTTCCAATCCCGAGCGTCCCTTCGTTGCTATCCTTGGCGGCGCAAAGGTTGCGGATAAGCTCAACGTTATCGATAACCTTCTTTCCACGGTGGATACCCTGATCATCGGCGGCGGTATGGCGTTCACCTTTGCGGCTGCAAGAGGCTTCGGCGTTGGTAACTCTCTTCTTGACGAGAGCAAGCTGGATTACTGCCGTGAGATGATGAAGAAGGCCGAGGAAAAGGGCGTTAAGCTTCTTCTCCCCATCGATAATGCAGTTGCCGCTGAATTCCCCAACCCCATCGATGCTCCCATCGACATTGAGTACGTAAGCGTTGATTCCATCCCCGCCGATAAGGAAGGTATGGATATCGGTCCCAAGACCGCAAAGCTCTTCGCAGATGCAGTTCTCTCCGCAAAGACCGTTGTTTGGAACGGACCTATGGGCGTGTTCGAAAACCCCACGCTTGCAAAGGGAACCATCGCTGTAGCACAGGCTCTTGCTGATAGCGACGCAATCACCATCGTTGGCGGCGGTGACTCTGCGGCAGCTTGCGAGCAGCTCGGCTTCGCTTCCAAGATCACCCACATC
>JAZQWS010000252.1:0-6610 GCA_045632465.1 Eubacteriales bacterium | reverse complement strand
CGTGCAACAATCCTCGTAGGGGAGGATGGAGGTTTCATAGGTATCGTAGCGGCGGGATTCAATGATGATCTCATTTTTATCCATACCGATGCAGGGGCGGAATACGGGCATATCCACCACGGAATCCGTGACTGCGATGGCTTTCAGAGTTTGCGAAGCCACCTGACCGAGGCTCTCGCCCGTGACGAGGCAATCGCACTTATATTCCTTCGCGCATCGCTCGGCAAGGCGCATCATGAAGATGCGGAGAATCAGGGTGAAGTAATCCTCCTCGCAATTGTCGCGGATTTCTTCTTGGATATGCGTTAACGAAATGGTATGCACGTGGATGCGAGAGCAGAATTTGCACATTTTCTCCGCCAAGGTCATTACCTTTTCTCTGGCGCGCTCCGAGGTATACGGGTAGGATTCAAAATGAAGCGCCTCGATCTCAAGACCTCTCTTAGCCATCAGGCATCCCGCAACGGGGGAATCAATGCCGCCCGAAAGCAGGAGCAGACCGCGACCTGCGGAGCGCAGAGGAAGGCCGCCCGCACCGGGCTCTTGTCCCGCGCGGATGAAGGCATTCTCTTCTCTTACCTCAACAGTGACGGTAACCTCGGGATCGCGAACATTAACGCGGATGCCGCGCACGTTTTCAAGGATCACGCCGCCGATCTCTGCGGAGATCTCGGGCGAGGTTAAAGGAAACTTTTTATCCGAACGCTTGGCATCCACCTTAAAGGTGCGCTTGCCCGCAAGCTTGGCGGGAAGGTAGGCCTTTGCCATTTCGCGGATGCTATCCATATTCTTTTCGCAAACCGCCGCGCGGTTAACACCGACGATGCCGAACACGCATTTTGCCGCCTCGTACATTCCGTCCATATCGCAGAACTCGTCCTGCGGCTCAACGTAGATGGTGCTTTGGCGCGAAAAGATCTTAAACGTGCCATGGGGCGACGCGCGGCGGCGCAGCTCCTTTACGAGAGCGGTTTCAAAATTCTGGCGATTCGCGCCCTTTAAAATCAATTCGCCGTATTTACAAAGAATAACTTCCTGAATGTTCATTTTTTCTCTTTTCTATGTATTTTCTAATATTTGTTTACATTTTTCACCATTCGGATATGTTTTTCTCCGAAAGCGAGGTCTCTTTGCAAGGTGCGGAAACCATTTCAAAAACTACCGAGATTTTCATTTTCTCAACCTTTTCACCGCGAATCGCAAGGCGCAGAGGCGCATCGCTTGCGCGCTCGTTTCCACTGTTCTTTTTCGTGATGATATTGCCGATCAGCGTTTCATATTTCGGGATCAGGGAGAAACGAAGATTCTCATCCTCGGAAAGGATCGAGGCGCGAAGGATCTTCTTCGCTCCGTCCTCTAAGGACTTCGCAAGATACGCCACTCTTCCGTTTTCGGAGAAGGTGATATTCTCGGTTTCGGGGGTTGCCACCCAAACCGCGGTGGTGGGACGGTGGAACTCCATTTCGTCACGCAGGATGACGGCATTTCTGTTTTCCGTCAGGGCAAGGGCGCGCTTGGCATCCTTGCAGGGGGCGCCGTACTGCGGCGTCATATTCAGCACCATATGCGCGTGCGAGGGCGTGCTCTTATAGTCAATGATCTTTGCGTAGGGGCTTGCGTGGGTGTTGAACACCTGGCCGCGCGGCACCTCGTCATCGAGAAGGAGAACGAGGTTATGCCCCTCAATGCTCTTTTTGTAATAGAGGTAGCGGGGATCGCCGTTTGGCTTCCAGCTCCAATAATTTCCGATGTTATAGTCCTCGCCGCCGGGATCGCCAAACCAAAGCTCGCCATCCATCGAGAGAACGAAGTTGCCCGCATCGGAGCATCCGTGCGTTGCCTCGGAGGCGCCGCCGTGAAGCCCCGCAAAATGGAATCCCTCCTTCTCCCAGGTGGAGCGGAAGGTTGCGGTCTGAATGCCGTAGGAAACATAGTCCAGCGTGGCATCGCCCTCGCCATCGGCATTCACGTAATCATAGTTCAGAATATCGCGCATACAAACCGCCGCAGGCGTTTGCGCGATAGCATCGTTTCGAAGCGATGCAAAAAGCGGACTCTTATAATATCTTGCCGCAAAGTAATAGAGCGACGTGTTCATTTTTCCCGGATGGCAATCATGGAAGCTCCACATCATTCCCTTATTATCACAGATACGGGAGGCATAGTAGAAGCTATCCGAGAAGCCGACGGTATCGAGATAACCGTAATCCGTGCCGCAGAATGCAAACATCGTTTCGATCATGGAAACGAAGGGACCTGTGCCGTACGACCAATAGCCCGGACTCTCGAGATACGCACCGTCCGGCGCATACTGCGCAAGGCAATTGCGGAGGATAGAGATCATCTTCTTCATCATGAAGAGCGAAATTTCCTTATAGCGCGCAAAGCCATAAAGCATACAAGCCGCGCGGAACATACCGCCCGCGCAAACCGAAACCCAGTTATTTTGTCTGTTATGGAAGCGGAATCCGCCCGATTCGGGCGCGGCATGATTCTGGAGCTTGGGATTATCATGGACGGAGGAATAGCCCATCAAAAGGCCCTTTCTGTAAAGCACGTCCGCGAAGTATTCCCTCTCCTCCTTGGTAATATCGTTATAGATAATGTCCAACGCAGTGGCAAAGCCCGAGGAGGCCGAGGCACATCCGAGGAAATGCCCGTCGCCCCAATGCTCCCATTCGTCTGCCGCATAGCCCATGAGGCGCGCGGCATCCAGGTGCTTTTTCTCGCCCGTGATGGCATACGCCGTGGCGAATTTATTCATTTCATAGGTGGGCTCGACACCAAGACGGTTACCGATGTCGTATCCGTCACCGTACTTGGAGTTCTTCACCTGCTCGGTGACGATCTCGCCCTCCGCATTCTTATAAGTGCGGCTCTGCACGTAGAGAAGACGTCTTCCCTCTTCATCATAAAGGAAATACGGATGGCGGATGGCAAGCTTGCCCTCCTCGCTCCACTCGACCTCTCCCGCCTCATTTAGAACGAAATAGGTATCGAAGTGGTTGGCGGCGTATTTCAGAAGCTCCAGCGTCCATGCGCGGAGCGTTTTTTCACGCTCGGTGGCGGGATTTTCATTTTCGTACATTTCGCGAAGAAGCGTGTATCTCGCCGTTGCGGAATCGAAGATGGGATATTTCAGCTCACCGTGCTTTCTCTTGATATCCGCCTCGAGCTGCGCTTCATCCGGATCGTAAAAGATCAGATCCGCAAGCGCGAGGATCTGCTTACGAAGCGAAATGGGATCGTCGTTTTTATACGACATGGGGGATTTTGAAATCACGAGGACGGCAATGGCGCGGTTATAGAACATGTACGCGCCGCTTGCCTTGATATCCTCAGCGGAGGTATAAAGCGCACCGCCAATTTCCTTTTCAGGCAAGGATGCTTCAAGATATGCATTCACTGCGGATGCGGAAACATACACGCTTCCCTCATGCACGAGGATGGGCTTTTTACCAACCTCCACGCGCACGCCGGAGAGGAGCGCCTTTTCATAATCCGCATATATCCAAAGCTCGCTTTTATGGTCGGTTGCTTCCTCGACCATCGGCACATCGTCCGTATTGAGATACGGAAAAAGCTCCTTGATCATAGCGTTCATTTTATTACCTCCAAAATTTCAGCGAAAAATTACCACTTCGCGATGGTCTTTTCCTTCATCGCGCTTGCGCCTTCAGCCGCGGAAACGATCTCGAACACAACCGAGAGATCGAACTTCTTCACGTCCGTTGCACGAACGGCAAGGCGCAGGGGGCTATCGCTGGCAAGCTCGTTGCCGCTGTTTTCCTTGGTGATGATATTTCCGATCAGAGTGGTCTTCTCGGGGATCAATTCAAAGCGCAGATTCTCTTCCTTGGAGAGGATCGTGGCACGAAGGATCTTCTTCGTTCCATCCTCGAAGGACTTCGTCATGTACGCCACTTTTCCGTTTTCGGAGAAGGTGATGTCCTGCGTTTCGGGCGTTGCAACCCAGATGGGGCTTGCGGGACGCTTGAAGCTCATTTCATCGCGAACGACAACGACCTTTCTGTCATCGGTCATAGCGAGTGCACGCTTTGCGCTCTTGCAGGGGGCGCCGTACTGCGGTGTCATATCCAAGGTCATATGCGCGTGTCCCTTTTCGCTCTTATAGTCAATGATCTTGGCGTAAGGCTTAGCATGGGTATTGAACACCTGACCGCGCGGAACGTCCTTATCGTTCAGAAGCAGAACGAGGTTATGCGATTCGATGCTCTTTCTGTAATAGAGGTAGCGGGGATCACCATTCGGCTGCCATGACCAATATGCGCCCACGTTATAGTTTTCGCTTCCGGGATCGCCGAACCAAAGCTCACCGTCCATTTCAAGATAGAAGTTACCTGCATCGGAGCATCCGTGCGTTGCCTCGGAGGCGCCGCCGTGAAGTCCTGCGAAGTGGAAGCCTTCCTCATTCCAGGTGGAGCGGAAGGTTGCGGTCTGAATACCGTAGGAAACGTAGTCCAGCTCGGGATTCTCCGCGCCCTCGGCGCTCACGCTGTCATAATACCAAACGTCCGAAACGCCGCCGCCAACTTTCTCAAGCACCTTATTACGCGTTGCCGCATAGGAGGGCTCGCCAAAATATTTCGCCGCGAAATAATACATACCCGTATCCATCTTGCCGCGGCCGCTATCGTGGAAGGGCCAATATTCTCTTCTCGGATTGGCAATGCAGGAGGCGAACTTGAAGGAATCCTTGAAGCCAACGGTATCAAGATAACCGTAATCCGTGCCGCAGATCGTGATCATATCCGAGATCATGCCAACGAAGGGGCCGGTACCGTACGACCAATAGGAGGGCGACTCGATATATGCACCGTCCGGCGCATAGCCTGCAAGGCAGTTTCTGAGGCAGGCGATCATCTTCTCCATCATGAAGAGCGCCTTATCCTTATACTTTGCAAAGGGAAGGAGCATGCAAGCCGCGCGGAACATACCGCCGGCACAAACGGTTACCCAGTTGTTATGGCGACCGGTGAAGCCCCATGCACCGTATACTCTGTAAGAAGGGTTAGAATCGTTTCTCGGGTTGCCGAGAACGGAGGAGATACCGCAGCGCAGACCATGATGATAAAGGATATCCGCAAAGGTATTTCTCTGCTCTTCGGTCAGATCGTTATAAACGATATCAAATGCGGATGCAAAGCCCGAGGCGCTTCCCGCACAGTTGAGGAAATGTCCGTCTCCCCAATGCTCCCATTCGCCCGCATCGAGACCCATCATATAGGTGGCATCGAGATACTTCTTCTCCTTGGTGATCGCATAGGCTCTTGCGATAAAGGGCATATGCCAAGCGGATTCGCAGCTCTTGCGACCACCGTAATCGTATCCGTCGCCAAAGCCCGAGCCGTCCACCTTTTCGGTGACGATCTCGCCGTTTTCATTTTTATAGGTGCGCTCTCTTACGAAAAGAAGGCGCGCGCCGTTTTCGTCATAAAGGTAATAGGGATGGCGAAGCTCCTTCAAGCGCTCCTCCTCTTTCCAGGAAACGCTTCCGTCCTCATTTACGGTGAAGAAGCGATCGAAGTGGTTGATACCCTCCGCGAGCGTTTTCTCGATCCAGGAGCGGAACATCGCTTCCTTCTCGTTCTTAGGCTCTTCCACATAGAGACGGCGGATCATATCCCAGCCCTCGGGATGGCGAATAAAGGCGGGATACTTCAACTCTCCATGCGTTTTTGCGATATCCTTCACGATCTGCTCCTTCGTTGGATCATAGAAGATCAGGTCGCCGAGGCGGAGGATCTGCGTTCTGAGAGAATCCTTATCGTCATTTTTATAAGCCATCGGCTCTTTGCCGAATACGAGAACGCCGATATCATAGTTATAGAATACGTGCAGTCCCTTGGCCTTGGCGGCATCCACCGTGATATAACGGCGAGAGTCCACAACCTCTGCGGCAAAGTTTTCCGCAAGATAATTTTCCACGGCAGAGGCAACCACGAGAACACGGCCGTCCACCACGCGCACGGGCTCTTTGCCCACGATCACGCGCTCGCCGCACAGAAGCGCCTTTTCATAATCAAGGAAAAACCAAAGCTCCTCCTTATGGTTGGTCAGCACATCGGCCTCGGGCGAAGCATAGGCCATCAGCAGGGGCTTGAGCGCGGGAATCTTACTGTTCATTTTCATTCTCCTTTTTTTGACGCGATATAAAAAAATCCCAAGGGCGAGAGATGCCAAGGACACCACTTTTTCAAAAAAGCGATGCCTTATCTCTCTATCCTCGGGTGACAAACGGATTCAAAAAGCAAAGAAAGCATAATTCTTTCCCTCTTCTAAAAAAATCGCACATTGCGTCATTCTGTATTTATTATAAAGCCTCGCGCGCGTTTTGTCAATAGAAACAAAGAAAAAAGAGCGAAGATTCAAGTAACCTCGCTCCTTTTTGACTCTTTCGTTTTTTCAAAAGCGCGCAGAAAATCAGCGCTTGATCTTTCTCGTTGTCGTTTTCGGGAAGGGCTCGGTGCGCACCGTTACCTTCGCCATCTGCTTATAGCGCGGAAGCTCGGAAAGAACGCCCGCGATGGCATTGGTAAGCTCGGCCTCGGAGGGAATATTTTCCTCACCGCAATACACCTCAGCCGCG
>JAZQWS010000251.1:0-2389 GCA_045632465.1 Eubacteriales bacterium | reverse complement strand
TCGCGGTGGCTTGCCTCGGAGAAATCGCCGTTTTCGAAGTGCTTCACGTTTCTGATGTGCGCGAAAGCAATTCTGTCGCAATGCTTGCGAACGATGTCTGCCACGTTGTTCTCGGGATTTGCGCCAAGGCTTCCGGAGCAAAGCGTCAGGCAGTTGTATTCGTCGTCCACCATCTTGAGGAAGCGGTCGATGCTCGCCTCGTCAACGAGAAGGCGGGGCAGACTGAAGATATCCCAGGGCGGATCGTCCATATGGATCGCCATTTTGATATTGCACTCGCGGCAGGTAGGCATAATGGCCTCAAGGAAATACTTGAGGTTTGCCCAGAGTTTTTCGTGGTCAACGCCCTCGTAAGCCTTGAAAAGCTCGTCAAGCTTGGCCATTCTCTCGGGCTCCCAGCCGGGGAAGGACATATTGTACTTCTCGGTGAAATCGAGAATGTACTTTGCCATCGCGTTGTAGTCGTCCTGGATCATGTTCTTTTCATAGAAAAGCGCGGTCGATCCGTCGCCCACGGGATGGAAGAGATTGCTTCTCGTCCAGTCGAAGATGGGCATGAAGTTGTAGCAGATCACCTTAACGCCGAATTTCGAAAGGTTGCGGATGCACTGCTTGTAGTTTTCGATATACTTGTCGCGCGTGGGCAGACCGATCTTGATATCGTCGTGAACGTTCACAGACTCAACAACGTCCATGTTGAAGCCGTAAGCATCGAGCTGCTTTTTCACCTCGGCGATCTCGTCAATCTCCCAGATCTCGCCGGGCATCTTGTGATGCAGTGCCCAAACGATTCCGGTAACGCCGGGAATCTGCTTGATATCGGCAAGGCTGATCTTATCGTTGCCCTCGCCATACCAGCGGAATGTCATTTGCATTGGCATAGGATTCCTCCTTGAAATTGTTTTTCTTTTATATTATCATATTTTTTAAATAAAAGCAAGTCCATTCGGGAATTTTGTCTTGGATTTTTCTTGCAAAGAAGTTGAAAAAAACGGCGTTATATGTTAAAATAGAAATATCAAATATGCGAGGTGCAAAAAATGAGCAATAAAACTTCGATTATATTCACAGGCGATATCGGCTTTGACCGTTATATGGACAGAAAGTGGGAGGACGAAAATCTTCTCTCGCAGGGCATCCTCGATTTCTTCCACAGCGCAGATCACGTGGTTGCAAACGTAGAGGGCGCGCTGACGAATGCGGAGGATGACGGAAGCAAGGGCATCTTCTTCCACGCCATGAATCCCGAGGCCGTTTCCGTCCTTCAGAAGATGAAGACGGATATCTTCTGTATCGCGAATAACCACACGATGGATGCAGGCAAGCGTGGCATGGAGGATACGCTCGCTCTCGCCAAGAAGCTCGGTTGCAAAACCGTTGGCGCAGGGCTTGACGTTGTCGGCGCATCCGAGCCCGTATATCTTTCCGAGGCAGGCGGCATCGGCATCATCGCCGTTGGCTATCGCCCCGATTGTGTCACGGCAAACGAGGAAAAGCCCGGCGTTTTCGCTTGGGACGAAATGGAGAGAATTGAGGCGCGCATCAAGGAGGTCAAGGCGAAGTGCCGCTGGTGCATCGTGATCTCGCACGGTGGCGAGGAATTCACCGCGCTTCCCAATCCCTACACTCGCGATCGCTATCTGAAATACATTGATTTCGGCGCGGATATCGTGGTTGGCCATCATCCCCACGTGCCCGAAAACTATGAAATCTTAGACGGCGGCAAGAAGGCCGTGTTCTATTCGCTCGGTAACTTTATCTTTGATACGGATTATCAGCGCGCCCATGCCTTTACCGATATCGGTCTGCTTCTGAAGCTGATTCTGACCGAGGAGGGCTTCTCGTTTGAGGCCATCGGCGCAGGGCTCACGCGCGGCGAGCAAAGAATCAAGGAAGCGCCCCTTCCCGCCATTTTCGAGGATATTTCGGCAGAGGAATACGAAAAGCTCATCCCCCTCGCCGCCAAGGCCTTTGTTATGGAGGAGAGCCGCCGCCGTATCTTTATGAATCCCGAAGAGTATAAACATGCCACCGCCGAGGAGTGGGCGGCGTATTTTGAAAAGCAGACGCGCGATAACGAACAATATTGCGTGATGAATTTTGACGTTGTTTGCCCTCTTGCAGAAAAAGCAGAGGAAGAAAAATGGAAGGAAAGCAAGCTTGAGGGCGTGAAGGAATACATCCTTTCGCTTCTGTAAAAATAAAACAAAAAAACGGATGCTCTTTGCCCGAAAGGGATGAGCATCCGTTTTTTATATAGATTTATCGTTTCTTCAAGGCGCGGCTCAGTCCGTCAAGAATCTCCGTGCGGGGCTTTCCGTCGCTTTCGAGCGTGGGGCAAAGATAGCCGCCCTCCTCAAATTCATTCCAAGCGAAAATAACGCCGTAG
>JAZQWS010000250.1:0-1696 GCA_045632465.1 Eubacteriales bacterium | reverse complement strand
CGCATCGGCGCATACCTTGCGGGCGAGATCGATGCGATTGAGGAGCTGGATGCGCCTCGCCTTCCTCTCTTCGGCAAGGAGGGAGAGATCGGAACCACCTTTAAGTGGCAGGGCGCAAGTGTGTTTGCAAGCCCCAATATTCTGACCTGATATTTGATTTTGTAAATAAACGTATACAAAAAAGGAGTTTTACTATGCTCAAAATAAAGCTTATCGGCGGCGAGGCGCTGAAGGACGCGCTCTCTCTCCTGCTCCCCGAAATTGATGCAGAGCTCTGCTCCTGCCCCAATTGCGCAAACCCCGACCTGACCGTTACCGTGAAAGAAACCGAGGAGGACGTTCTTCGCGTATCTCTTGACGGCAAGGAAGCAACGCTGACCTACGGCGGCGGCAAGGCGCGCGCATTCCGCGGCTTTGCAAAGCTCGTTGCCGCTGTAAAAGCGGGCGAATCCCTCTCTTGCGAGGAGCATCCCGCCTTTCGCCAGAACGGCGCGATGGTAGACGTTTCGCGCGGCAACGTTCTCTCGCTTGACGGCGTGAAATTCATGATGCGCAAGATGGCTCTGATGGGACAGAATATGTATATGCTCTACACCGAGGATATCCTCGAGATCCCCACGCGCCCCTACTTCGGCTATATGCGCGGCCGCTACACCATCGCGGAAATTAAGGAGCTGGATGCATACGCAATGAATCTCGGCATCGAGCTGATCCCCTGCCTCGAATTCCTCAGCCATATGAGCGCGGTGCTCCAGTGGCCCGCCACCGGCGCTTACAAGGACACGCATTGGACGCTGAACGTTGCCTCCGAGGAAACCTATAAATTCCTTGGCGAGATCCTTGACGTGATCGCCGAGACCTTCACCACCAAGAAGATCCACATCGGTCTTGACGAATCGGATGACCTCGGCCTTGGCGCTTACCTGCACCACAGAGGCTATGAGCCGAAGAGCGAGATCTTCTTCAAGCACCTGGCCCGCCTTGGCCCGATGCTGAAGGAGCGCGGCTTTGAGCCGATGATGTGGAGCGATATGTTCTTCCATTTCTATGGCGAGGATCTCCCGAACTTCAAGGTGTTCGATTCCCGCGTTACGCTTCCCGACGATATCGGCGAGAAGTGCCACGGCATCCGCCCCGTATTCTGGTCGTACAGTGATTTCGGCGGCGAAAAGTACGATAAGGTCTTTGCCGAGCATAAGAAAATGCCGGGCGAAACGATGTTTGCCGGCGGCGTTTGGATCTGGAGCGGCTTTGCTCCCAACTATCAGATCTCCAAAAAATGCACCATCAGCGCGCTTGCATCCGCTGTCCGCTGTGGCGTCAAGGAGGTTATGGCAACCGTTTGGACGAACGGCTCCGAGGGCGCGATTATGCTGACCTTGGCAGGCATGGCTTGGTTTGCGGATATTGATTACGTTGGCACGTACGATGAAGAAAGCGCGAAGAAGTGCTTTGCCGATGCAACCGGCGGCCTCGATCTTGATGACTTTATGCTTCTTGAGGAGCTGGAGCATCCGACCGAAGAGGCCTTCTGCGCAACGAGAGCGCTCTGCTACAACGATCCGATGCTCCCCCTCGTGGATGCGCATATTCCCCACGATGCCGACCTCGGCGCATATTACGGCAAGGTTGCCGAAAAGATCCGCGCCGTGGCAGACAAGCAGAAGGAATTCACCCCCGAATTCATCCGTCTTCT
>JAZQWS010000249.1:0-1809 GCA_045632465.1 Eubacteriales bacterium | reverse complement strand
ATCCTCGGTGTAGAGCATATACATATTCTGTCCCATCAGAGCCATCTTGCGCATCATGAATTTCACGCCGTCAAGCGAGAGAACGTTGCCGCGCGAAACATCTACCATGGCACCGTTCTGGCGGAAGGCGGGATGCTCCTCGCAAGAGAGGGATTCGCCCGCTTTTACAGCGGCAACGAGCTTTGCAAAGCCGCGGAATGCGCGCGATTTGCCGCCGCCGTAGGTGAGGGTGGCTTCTTTTCCTTCAAGAGAAACGCGAAGGATATCCTCCTCGGTTTCAGTAACGGTAACGGCCAGGTCGGGGTTCGTACAATTGGGGCAAGAGCAGAGCTCTGCATCAATTTCGGGGAGCAGGAGAGAGAGCGCATCCTTCAGCGTCTCGCCGCCGATAAGCTTTATTTTAAGCATGGTAAAACTCCTTTTTGTATACGTTTATTTACAAAATCAAATATCAGGTCAGGATGTTGGGGCTTGCGAAAACGCTTGCGCCCTGCCACTTAAAGGTGGTTCCGATCTCTCCCTCCTTGCCGAAGAGAGGAAGGCGAGGCGCATCCAGCTCCTCAATCGCATCGATCTCGCCCGCAAGGTATGCGCCGATGCGCTCCTTGGCGGTTTCGAAGCGGCCGATGAGGCGGCCGTATCTTCCGTCATGCAGCTCCCAGCCGAAGGGGCGGTTGTAAAGATGATAGGAGGCTCTGTGGCACTTCTTGAGCGCGCCGAGCTTTTCGATGATCACGTCGCATTCGCCCATCAGCGCGGCGAGGGAATCCTTGTTGTTTGCCTTGTAAGCCTTCACGAGACGGAGGCCGAAGTCTGCTTTGTTTGCAAGCACGTCTGCCACGGCGGCGATCGTCTTAAAGGAGGGGGACATGAAGCCCTGGTTTTCTGCCACGGCGGCGATCTTTTCCTTCATGGCCGCATAGTGCGCGCCGAAATCCGCATCCTTCGACAGGTGCGCGTCCGCAAGGCCGTAGAGCGGATCGTTGTAAAGCAGACCGCGCGTTGCACAGAAGGCATCGGCCGTCGGATGCTCAACGCCCTCAAGAAGCATCAGATCGTCGTAAGAAAGGAGGGTTGCATTTGCAAAGCATTCCTTTACGCTTTCCGGGTCGTATTCGCCGATATAATCGAAGTCGGCGTACCATGCAAGGCCCGCAAGGGACTGCACCAAAGCGCTCTCCGAGCCGTTGTTCCAAATGGTGGCAAGCACCTCTCTCGTTCCTGCCTTCTTGCAGGCGCGGAGCGCAGGAAGCGTGTTTTCCAGCGAATGGGAATAGATGGGGGCAAAGCCGCTCCAAAGCCAAACGCCGCCGGCAAACATCGTGCCCGTGCCGAACTTTTTATGCTCGCTGAGCCCCTTGTCGTAGAAGGACTGCGAGTTGCGGTAATAATCCCAGAACACGGGGCGGATGCCCTGCGCCTTTTCGCCAATATCCTCCGGCAGGGTAACGCGGGGATCGAAGTCCTCAAGGTCGGGAATGCCCTTGCCCGCCAGACGGAAGAACATATCGCTCCACATCATCGGCTCAAAGCCGCGCTCCTTCAGCATTGGCGCGATGCGCGCAAGATGCTGAAAATAGAGATCCTCTCGCGGAATATAGCCGTAGGTATCCAGCGCCTTGCCAACGCCGAGATCGTGCGTTTCGTCCATGCCGATATGAATTTTCTTGGTCGTGAAGCTTTCCTTCACGGTGTCGAGAATTTTTCCGATCAGCGCATAGGTCGCATCCGCGCCAACCAAAAGCGCGGAGGCGGTGTCCTTATAAGGTGCGGTGGCGTTCCATTTCAGCATTGCGCTGAGATGGCCGA
>JAZQWS010000248.1:0-5270 GCA_045632465.1 Eubacteriales bacterium | reverse complement strand
GATGAGAAGCGTTCCTTCTCCGTAGAAAAAACGGAGGATGGCGTGCTTGCCACCGTGGTTTGCCCCCTTGGCGAAAACGTCACCCTTGATTATGAATTTGATCTCTTCATGCCCGAATGCGGCATCGTTGTCAGCGAGCGCCCCATCCCGTCGCACGGCGAGAGCGTGGAGGCTTATCCCCCCGGCATCGGCCTCGCCTCCAATGCAACCTCGCATCAATCGCTCTATGGCGATAGCATCAAGGCCGAGCTCGCAAAGCATCGCCTCGAGCGCAAGGTGTCGGAGAACGGCACGGTGCAGTACCGTGTTTATACCTCCGTTCCCATGGAAAAATGGGATCGCAAAACCGCGATCAAGCTCCGTATCACGGTTGGCGGCAAAAAATGGATCAGCTCCGAGGATCCCGTCCAAACCCTCGGAAAATATACCGACGTTCCCGATGAATTCGGATTTTTGATCCCTTAAAAGAATAAAATACCGCAGGCGTTGCAGTAAAGCTTTGCCTGCGGTATTTTTATATAATTTCATCAATGATCCCAAGATCAAAGCACAGTCTTGATAAAACGTATTTATCCCGAATATCCTTGGTTGCCTTGAAGATCATAGGAAGCATTGGCTCGCTTTGCCCGATCTCTTTTAAGGATTTTGGCAAGCCGACCGTGTCGTAAAATGCATCCAGCCACGTGAGCGGTGGTATTTCCTCTTCTATGATTTTGAGGATCTCGTCCCATTTTTCGAGAATGTGTGTAAGTCTTGCTTCTTGTTTTTTCTTATCGTATTTTCCTTCTTTTTTCTCCAGCACAATCATAGTATCTGCGCCTTTGCCGAGAAACCGCTTCAGTTCCTCTGCCCAATCTGCGTAGTCAAACGCTTTTGAGTAAGCAAGCGCTTTTTTCTCGTCGGGAACGATGACCTTAAGTGCTTGGTATAGGCTTGCGCTTATATACGTGGCTGCCGCACATTGCGTGCCGTGCAGATCCACTCTTGTTCCGAATTCCAGGCCGCGCATATCGAGAATGTGGGAAATATAGTGTTCAACGCCGCTTGCAGGGCGGGAAACGCCGGCAAAAGCCATTGCCACCCCTCCGATCACAAGGCCTTCAAACACGGCTTTGACAGCAGCTTCCTC
The DNA here is from genome assembly GCA_045632465.1 of Eubacteriales bacterium. Classification (GTDB taxonomy): domain Bacteria; phylum Bacillota; class Clostridia; order Oscillospirales; family CAG-272; genus UBA1740. The sequence continues at coordinate 4,141 of JAZQWS010000248.1, read as the reverse complement.
TCGATTCAAAAGTCCTTTGGCATTGTCTGTGCATCGCTTCAATGCCAATCGCACCAAATTTGCCACGCGCTCGCAGTAATATTCTCCCGTGATAACGTTGGCGATTCTCCATTCCGCAATGCTGATGTATTTTGCGAGCATGTCGCCGAGCCCCGCCTTTAACATTTCCATCGGCGCATTTTTCAGTATATCTATATCACCGATAATTACGTCCGCGCATTTGCTCGGCAAGGAAACCTTCAATCCGTCCAGCGAAACGGAGGAGCTGGCGGATGCGTATCCATCCATTGAGGGCGCAGTACCAACGATAAAATATGGCATGCCTTTCGTGCTTGCTAAAATTTTTCCAATATCGTTCAGAACGCCGGAGCCAATGGCAATTACCAAATCGCAGGCCGAATCAAAATGCATCACCGCGCTGCCAACGGCGCGCTCGTCCGGCTCAAGTGAATCCTCTTGAAACGTGTATTCCCCAAAAGAAATTTCGGATTCCTTCAGAACGCAAAAAACTCTCTCGCCTGCCGCCGCGCGCGTGTTTTGGTCCATCAGGAGAAAAGGTCTTTTGCATTTGAATTCCTTGATGAAATCGGGGATTTTTTCTATCGCCCTCGGCGCAATGCATATATGCTTCGCCGTGAGCGCGTGCATTCTTTTGCATTCGCAGCTCTCTTTTGTAAATTCGCTTAAAAGCGCTTCAATGTCCATAGTGTCACCTTCAAAAATTAATATGATAATTATAATCCTTCTAAAAAGATTTTGTCAACATTTGAAGAAAATATTGACAAAATGATCATAAAATGATTATAATAATTGTAAAAAAGATTGAATAATGATTGTGAGGTGGTATGGCATGTCAATTTACAAGCGCGAAATGCAATATATTCGTTTGCTTTCCGAACGGGAACGCACGGTAAAGGAACTTTCGGAATTGCTTTTTGTCAGTGAGCCAACGGTACGGCGAGATATTCTTGCTTTGAAAGAAAAGGAAACGCTTGTTTCCAAGAACGGAGTGGTTCGCTTGAAGTCGAGCTTTTCCGATAAGCGAATCCCTCTTTTTGTTCGCGAGCAGGAATATAATAGCGAGAAGCTCCGGATTGCAAGGCGTGCGACGCAATATGTGAAGGATGGCGACGTTGTGATGATAGATGCATCCACCACTGCGTATCATCTGTTGCCGCATCTTGCGAATCTGAAAAATATTATCGTGATTACGAACGGTGCCAAAACTGCGATAGAAGCGGCGGCGATGGGAATCAAAACGATCTGCACGGGCGGAGAGCTTGCGCAGGAATCTTTTTGCTACGTAGGCTCGGATGCGGAAAGCGTTCTGCGCCGCTATAATGCAGACGTCGCATTCTTCTCTTGCCGTGGGCTTTCCGAACGCGGCGATGTCACGGATAATTCCATTCTTGAAAATGGAATGCGCCGTATTATGATCGAAAATTCTATGCGCGCTTTTTTGCTTTGCGATAAGAGCAAAATCGGAAAAACGTATATTCACACGCTGTGCCATAAAAGGGAACTGAACGGTGTGATCAGCGAATAGAAAACCTGCTAAAAAAGTCAAGAGGTTTTGAGAAAAAATATACCGACGTTCCCGATGAATTCGGATTTTTGATCCCTTAAGCAGAAAACGAGCCTTGAGGCAAAGAAATGCGCCTCAAGGCTCAATTTATTTTCAAATATGTCCCTTTTTGCAGATCTCGATAAGATCTTCAATCTTCGTTTCAGCCAGGCATTGTACGTAGTCAGCACCGCCGTAATAGAGCTTTGCCAATCCATTTTCCTCGGGGATCAGCGCACCGGGGAAAACAACGTTTGGCACTTGGCCGATCATCTCATAGCTTTCCTTCACGTAGAGGATCGGATCCTTGCAGCGGCCGATCACCTTCCAGGGCTTTTCGAGATCCAGAAGCATAACGCCACCGCCGTAGTTGAAGCCGTTCGTGTGCGGGAAAACGCCGTGATAAACGATCAGCCATCCCTCCTTCGTCTTGATGGGCGGTGCGGCAGGGCCGATTTTTGTGTTCTCCCAGTATTGCTCGCTTTTTGCCACGATCTTGCAGTTGCCCCAGTATTTCAGATCGGGCGAGGATGAGATCCAGATGTTGCCCGAGGTGTCTTTGCCGCTCTGCGGTCTGTGAAGCATCCAGTATTCGCCGCCGATCTTTTCGGGGAAGAGAACGGCGTTTCTGTTCTGGATGTGCATCGGGAAGCTCACGTGCTCAATGGTTTTAAAATCCGTGGTTTTTCCAATCGCAATGCGGCAGTTGAAGTCGCCGCCAACGCAGTAGGTGATATAATATTCTCCCTCCACGGGGTTGATGCGTGGATCGTACCAAGAGCCGATAAAGTGTCCCGGATAGTCAAGAACAACCTCGCGGTATTCCTCCTCGTCCTCGGGCTTGCAAACGAAACGCACGGGCTCTCTATCGGGTGTGAAATGAAATCCGTCCTTGCTGCGCGAGATCCAAACCTTTTGCTCCTTCGCGGGCGTTTCAAAGCGGCTCGCCATAATATATTCACCCTCGGGCGTCTTGATAACGCCGGAATTATATACGGCGCAGCAGGGGGCAGGCATATCCGCAGGGGTTAAAATGGGATTGCCTTCATATCTTTTTATCACGTCAAAATTCTTGTTTTGCATACTTTTGTTTACTCCTTGTTTGTTTTTAGATTAGAACGGCGCGGCTTTCGCCCGTTTTGGCAAAGCAAATAAATTCAAGAAATACCTTCAAAAATTCATAAGAATCAAACACAAAGCGAAGCTTGAATTCGTTTTCAAAAACGAATTTCTTTACCGATTCGCAAAGCGAGTCCTCGTATTCGCCCTTGGCAAACGCCTCGTAACAGGCGAAAATGCGCTCGGAAAGTGCGGCGTAGATCGCAAGATTTTCCCAAGACGTTTTGCGAACGGCATTTTGAGCGCGCGCCGCGCAATCTCTTGCAACCCTCTGAAATTCCATTGAAAGCTCGATCGCATTTCTGTAAGCGATTGCATTTTTCTCGGTTCGAATATCTGCCTCGCGGCGCATAACGCGCGGATCGGAAAGCTTCGTGATCTCCTTCAAAAAGTGAAAAGCCACTTCGTATTCTTCGCCGAATTCCTCTCGAAGCGCGCGTGCCGCCGATTCCTCAAATTCTGTTTCGGTATTCCAAAGCGTGTCCGCCATTACGTGCTGGCCGAAGGCTGAAGGGAAGAAAACGCGTTGCTCCTGGCAGGAGATAAAGCCTGCATCAAAGCGAAGCGCTTCGAATTTTTTAATATCCTCGTTGATTCGTATTGCGGAATCCACGTAGCCGAAAACCTTGTAATGGTCCCACATATAGTGATAATCGTAAAGGATGGTTTCGCATCCCGTCCATTCCTGCCATGCCTTGACGTGAGCAAGAAGCGCGGGAAGTCCCTTGGGGGATGTCCAATTGTTTCGTATATAGGGAGCGAGTGTGCCTTGGCTATCTGTTGGATAAGACTTCGAATAGGTTCGGGTGATCGGGCCGAACAGCATAATAAACCGCGCGGGATTTTTGATTTTTTCTTCGATCGGCGGCCAATACGTGTCGGTGTAGATAACAAGGCCGATGCGCGTTTTGATTCTCTCCGCCGTCAGCATTTCATCCAGATCGTTGAGAAGCATTACGTAAAGATCGGAGGCCGTGTGGTTAATGCATTTTTCACATTCGCAATGTCCCTTTCCCGCATCCGAAAGCCAGAAGTGAACGATTTTTACCTCGGGATGTTCTCTGCAGTATTTTGCAACGTGGCTGACGAGAAGATGCCTCGTTTCGGGATCTCCATAGCAGAGATTCGTGGCGATCGGGATGCCTCTGTGATAATCTCTCTTTCCGTTCACGAGCGCCAGATGGCGGCGGATATGCTCGGGCGGCGGCTCTGCGGCAGAAAGCCATGTGCTGGAGGGAAGCCCGAAAACGTCGGTCGTCCATCCGTGGCCGATGCATTGGAGAATGATGCCTCTGCGGCTTGCCTCGCGCATCAGCATTTGCATAACGCCCTTCATATCCTCATCCTTCATCTCGATTTTCTCTTGGTGGGGATTGGGGGAGATTTCATAATAGCGCTTAAAAAACATAGAGGGAATAAAGGTTTGCAGATGTATGGAATTCATTCCGATCTTCGGAA
>JAZQWS010000247.1:0-8753 GCA_045632465.1 Eubacteriales bacterium | reverse complement strand
CGGTATTACCATCACCGCAGAGCGCGCTGAGGTTGTTAACTTCTCCGACTCCTACTACACCGAGTCCATCGTAATCGTTCACAAGGCAGCAGATACCTCTCTTGCAAAGTGCGGCACCGCCGTTGACCTTCTGACGGTTCTCTGTGTTCCCGCTGAAGAGGAATAATTCAAATAATTAAAAAGGTAATAAAGGCTTAGTTCTTTGAGCTAAGCCTTTCATTTGGTTTTTAGAAATGAAAAGTTTTTCCGCAATGTGGCAAGAATTTGTCAAACAGTTTATAACCAGAAAGGGTTATGAAAACGTATTAAAGGGCCTTGGAATCACCGTGGAGATCGCGGTGCTTGGCTTGCTGATCGGTATCCTGATCGGAACGCTGATCGCGGTTGTGAGAGTTATGCCCAAGTATAAGGTGTTGCCCCGCGTGTTGGATAAGATCTGCGTTGGCTACGTGGAGCTCTTCCGCGGAACGCCTATGGTGGTTCAGCTTTTGATCGGTTATTGGGTTCTCCTTCCTGCGTTGAATATTCAGGTGAATTCGGGTGTTCCCGTGGCGATCATCATGTTCGGTCTGAATAGCGGCGCATATGTCAGCGAGATCATGCGCGGCGGTATCAACTCGGTGGATAGCGGTCAGATGGAGGCGGGCAGAGCCGTTGGCTTGCCTTATGCAACCTCGATGCTGAAAATCGTTGTTCCTCAGGCTGTGAAGAATATCCTTCCCACGCTTGGTAATGAATTTATCGTTCTTATCAAGGAAACCTCCATCGTCAGCTTCATCGCCGTAACCGACCTTTATAAGTCCTTCAAGCAGCTCGGTGACCCCACGTATGACTACACGATGCCCTATCTTATGCTCGCGCTCACCTACCTTATCATGGTGCTTGTAATTTCCTGGGGCGTTAAAATGCTTGAGACAAAACTGAAGAAGAGTGAGAAATGATCATGGAAAAAGAAATGAATTTGAATGAAACGGTTTTGTCTGTAAAAGGTCTGAAGAAAAAGTTCGGTGACCTTGAGGTTCTTCGCGGCCTCGACCTGGACGTTCGTAACGGCGAGCAGATCGCTATTATCGGTCCTTCCGGATGCGGTAAGTCCACCTTCCTTCGTTGCATCAACTGCATGGAGGATCCAACGGATGGCGTTATCATGTTCGAGGGAGAAAACCTCGTGGATATGAAGGTTGATATTAACGTGCACCGTCAGAAGATCGGTATGGTGTTTCAGCAGTTCAACCTTTTCAACAACAAGACCGTAATTGAAAACATTATGCTCGCGCCGATCTACGTTGGCGTGAAAAATCTGAAGGCGGCAAAGAGAAAAAATCTCTTTACTAAGCTTTTGAATCTTTTCGTAAAGGAAAAGAAGGCGCTTCTCCCGATCGAAACCACTGAGGCGGAGATCCGCGAGAAGGCGAAGGAAAACGCAATGGCGCTTCTTCGCCGCATCGGCCTTGAGGAGAAGGCAAACGTATATCCCTCCACGCTTTCGGGCGGACAGAAGCAGAGAATTGCGATCGTTCGCGCGCTTGCAATGAATCCGAAGGTGATTCTCTTCGACGAGCCTACCTCCGCGCTTGACCCCGAGATGGTTGGCGAGGTTCTGGATCTGATGAAGCAGCTCGCCAAGGAGGGTATGACGATGATCATCGTAACCCACGAGATGGGCTTTGCCCGCGAGGTAGCAGACCGCGTTCTGTTTATCGATGAGGGACAGATCAAGGAAGAAGGCTCTCCCGAGGAGCTCTTCAAGAATCCCAAGGACGAAAGACTTAAGGAATTCCTTTCGAAAGTTCTTTAATAAAAAATGGCCGCAGATGATTTGCATCTGCGGTCTCTTTTTTGCGTTTCATTCGTCAAGAAAGGATGGTTTGCTAACTATAGTTAGTATTTTGCCCGTGATCGGGTGCGGAATTTCCATTTCTCTGCAATGCAGGAAGTATCCATCCTCGCTCTTCGTTCCGTATAAAAAATCGCCGAGCAGAGGGTGGCCGATATGTGCCATATGCACGCGGATCTGGTGCGTGCGCCCCGTGTGAAGACGGAGTGAAAGAACTGCGTTCCCATCCTCTCTTTCATGTATCACCCGATAGTCGGTCACGGCGCGCTTGCCATCCTCGGCAACAATGCGGCGCATCTCTCCCTCGCATTCGCGGCGGATCGGGGCGTCGATGCGCCCCTCCCTTTCTTCGGGAACACCCTCCACGATCGCGGTGTAGATCTTCTTGAATTTTCCCGCCTTCATGTCCTCCGAAAGCCTGGCGGCGGCGTATTGCGTTTTTGCGATCAGAACGATGCCGGAGGTGTCGCGATCCAGGCGCGTGATCGCGCGAAAAACGAAATCCTCGCCGAAATAATGCATCACGGCATTTGCAAGCGTTGGCAGGGAATTGCCCTTTGAGGGATGCGTTGGCATATTGCGCGGCTTGCAAACGGCGATCAGGTGCGCATCCTCGTATAAAATTTCCAGCGGCAGATCCATCGGCGGAATGCCCTCGCTGGCCGCCCCCGGAAAGCGGATCTCGATCCGGTCTCCGTTTTGCACCGTGGCGCGCATGTGAACGTTTTCGCCGTTCAGAAAAACGCCCCCGTATTTCACTCTCTTGATCAGCGTCACGGAGAGGCCGAGCCGCATTCTGAGATATTCCGAAATGCGCATCGGCAGAGAGAGCCCCTCGGCAACGTAAAGCATCGGCGCTTCAGCGCTTTTTTTCTTCTTTTCTTCGCTTGTCATAAAAAAGCGCCTCCTTCCGAAAATAATACGAAAAATATTTAGAAAATATCTGATATTTCTTGAAAAAATCAGAAATCTATGCTATTATTGTAATACAAAGATTTTCGTTTGTCAATATGCTCCTTCGGAAGTCGGAAATGAGGAAAAACAATGCAGCCTGATTTTAATTCTTCTGCTTATAAACGCTCTCGTGCAGCCTATATGGCGCAAAGCACGTTTGAATATTTCGTTATGCTCCTGGTGCTGGATGCCTTCCTCGCCAAGCTTTTAACTTCGCTTGGTGTGAGCGATTCGCTTGCGGGTGTCATCGCATCCTTTGCTTCGCTCGTTTTCGTTTTCGATCTCTTTTCCATTTTTCTTGTGAAGGGAAAGCTGAGCTCCAAAACGCTCAGCATCATTTTCTCGGCGCTCAGCCAGGTTGCCTTTGCCTCCTTGTATCTGATTCCATTCCTTTCTGTTTCCGCCGAGATGAAGCAGGCCTTGGTGATCATTGCCATCATCGTTGCTTACATTGCAAAATATCTCGTTGTTTCCATTCTCTTCAAATGGGGAAATTCCTTTATTGATCCCGCAAAACGCGGCCGTGTTTCTGCCATGCGAGAGATTATTTCCTTGGTTTGCGGCATTGTTTTCACGTTGGTTGTCAGCCGCGTTTTCGATTCCTATGAATCGAGCGGAAATCTGAATGGCGGCTTCCTCTTTATTGCCATCATTATGTTGGCTTCCGCCGCCTCCAGCTTTATTTGTATGCTCTTTATGAGCAAGGAAACCCATGTGGGAGAAGCGCAGGAAACCAAGCCGATGGCTGACGTTTTGAAAAACACCCTCGGCAACAAAATGTATCGCCGTCTTTTGACCCTCTCGATCATTTGGGGATGCGCCATTCATTTCACGGTCGGCTTCCTCGGTGTGTATAAAACCAAGGACCTTGCAATGACGGTGTTCCTCGTTCAGATCGTGAACATGGTGGCAAACGGCTTCCGCGTTGTCTTTTCCATCCCCTTCGGAAAATATTCGGATAAAACCTCCTTTGCCAAGGGCTATAAGCTTGGCATGATCCTAGTGGCGATCGCCTTTGCTTTTTGTATGTTTACAACGCCGAAAACCTGGTATCTCATGATCGTTTACGGCGTGGTTTATAACGTCAGCGTTGCGGGCACCAACCAGAACTCCTTCAACATCACATATAGCTACGTAAACAGCGATTATATCGTGCAGGCCATGGCGATCAAAAACTGTGTTGGCGGCGTTTTCGGCTTTGTTGCCGCGCTTGTCGGCGGCAAAATCCTCTCCGCCGTGCAGGCCAACGGAAACCGCGTGCTCGGCATTCCGATGTACGGCCAGCAGTTCCTTGCCTTTATTTCTTTGGTGAGCGTGATCGGTGCGATCCTCTATATGCATTTCGCCATCGTTCGTCCGGACGAGGAGCGCAAAAAAGCGCATGAGGACTATTAAATAAAACGCGTGAGGGAAAATATGCAGAATATTTCGGTTGATTTTTCAAAATCCGTCGGCAAGATCAAGGCGATGCACGCCGTTGGTCAGCCCCCATTCTTTGGAATGGATTTTTCCTATTGCAAGTATCTTAAAGCGGCCAATATTCCGTATTCCCGCTTGCATGACGTTGGCGGCGCATATGGCAGAAGCGTTTTCGTGGATGTTCCCAATATCTTTCGCAATTTCGATGCGGATGAAAACAACGAAGCATCCTATGATTTTGCTTTCACAGACGTTTTGCTTTCGGAGCTTGCAAAATATGAAGTAAAGCCGGTTTACCGCCTCGGCGTTACGATTGAAAACTACGCCGAGATTCGCGCCTATAACATCTATCCCCCGAAGGATTTTTCAAAATGGGCGCGCATCTGCGAGCATATCATCCGCCATTATAACGAGGGCTGGGCGAATGGTTTTTTCTATGAAATTGAGTATTGGGAAATCTGGAATGAACCGGAAGGGCATCCGGACGGAAGCAATTGCATGTGGCTTGGAACGCAGGAGGAATATTTTGCGCTTTATCGCACGGCCGCAACGCATCTGAAAAATTGCTTCGGCGATAAGATCAAGATCGGAGGCTTCGCCGCCACGGGCTTCTCCTCATTGAAGTATGAAAATTCTCAGCGCGCTCTGCAAACGGGAAACACAGAGGGGTTAACGGAGCGAGAAGCCATCGTGCTCCACCGCCAGACCTATTATCTTGCATTTCTTGAAATGCTGAAGGAGCATAGGCCCCCGATCGATTTCTTCTCTTGGCATAGCTACGAGCCGTTTGATTTTAATTTCATTCAGCAGGCATACGCAGAGGAAACGCTTGCCGAAGCGGGCTACAGCGATATCGAAATCCACCTCAATGAGTGGAACACGCATTACCGCATGCATAATCGCGGCACGGCAGAGGCCGCGGCGCACAGCGCCGCCTTGATGTGCGGTATGCAAAAAACAAAGATGACCATGATGAATTTCTACGATGCGCGTCTTGGTCATTCGAATTACGCGGGCCTTTTCTCGCCCCTGACGCTCCGCCCCTTCGCAACCTACGATGCCTTCTTCGCCTTCGGCGCGCTCTATGCGCTCAGCGGTGAGCTTGCCGTGGAGGGCGCGGGCAAAGGCGTTTATACCTGTGCGGCGAGTGATGGCGAGGATCATGCCGTTCTTGTTGTAAATACCGGCGCGAAGAAGACGTTTTCCTTGAATCTTGAAGGGAAGTGCTATGCATATCTCTGCAAAAACGGAAAGCGCATCCAAGCCGCGCGCCTCGATCCCGCCTCCTTTGCTTTGAAGAAGAATGAGTTCGTTCTCTTCTCAACCAAGGCGCTTACGATCCCCGAATAAAAAAACAAGACAAATAAGGAGAAAAAATGAAACTTACCGTTGATTTTTCAAAATCTGTTGGCAAGATCAAAGCGATGCACGCGGTTGGTCAGCCGCCCATTTACGGCATGAACTTTCAATACTTTGATTACCTCACGCAGGCACATATCCCCTATGCGCGCCTTCATGATACGGGCGGCGCATTCGGCCGCGGCGTTTTTGTGGATATTCCGAACCTCTTCCGCGATTTCGATGCGGATGAAAACGATCCCGCCTCCTATGATTTTGCCTTCACGGACGTTTTGCTTTTGGAGCTTATGAAGGCAGGGGTGAAGCCCTATTTCCGCTTCGGCGTAACGATTGAGAATTATCCGCACATCCGCGCATACCGCATTTATCCGCCGAAGGATGCCGCAAAATGGGCGCGCATCTGTGAGCACGTAATCCGCCACTATAACGAGGGCTGGGCAAACGGCTTCACCTTCGGCATCGAATACTGGGAGATCTGGAACGAGCCGGATAGCAAAACCGATCGCGGCTCGATGATGTGGCTCGGAACGGAGCAGGAATATTTCGATCTTTACGAGGTTTCTGCAAAGCATTTGAAAAATTGCTTTGGCGATGCGATCAAGATCGGTGGCTTTGCTTCCTGCGGCTTCTATGCCGTAACCGATCCCGAAATCCTTGAGGCACAGAAAAATGGCACAGAGGCCGAGCTTCCCGAAGCAAAGCAGAATCTCATTTATTTTAAGGAATATTTCGAGAGATTCCTTGCCTTTATCAAGGAAAAGAATGCACCGATCGATTTCTTCTCCTGGCATAGCTACGATCCCGTGGCCAATACCTTGATTCATCAAGCCTACGTGGAGAAAACGCTGGCAGATATGGGCTACAGCAATATCGAAATCCACCTCAACGAGTGGAACACGCACCATTCCGTCAAGGAAATGGGAACGGCAGGCGCGGCCGCATCCTCTGCCGCCATGATGTGCGCTATGCAGGAAACGAAAATGACGATGATGAACTTTTATGATGCCCGCATCACCACCTCGGATTATTGCGGCCTCTTTGATTCTCGTTTCAGATGCCCCATGGCAACTTATGATGCCTTTCTCGCTTTCGGCGAGCTCTATGCGCTCGGAGCGCAGGCAGAGGTAAAGGGGCTCGGCGAAAATCTTTATGCCACCGCCGCCACAAACGGAAAGGATAACGCCATCCTCCTTGCCAACATAGGCGAGAAAAAGGAGGTTTCTCTGAATCTTTCGGGCAAGTATTTTGCTTATGCCATCACGGACGATACGCGTATGAAGCCTGTCTCCATTGATCCTGCCGCCTTCCAAATGGCGAAGGATACGGTTGTATTCCTTTCAACGCGTGAAATCACGATTCCCGCATAATACAATAATGAGGAGAAAAATAATGCAAAAGATTTCAGTCGATTTTTCCAAGTCCGTCGGCAAGATCAAGGCGATGCACGCCGTTGGTCAGCCTCCCTTTCTTGGAATGGATTTTTCCTATTTCAAGTATCTCAAGGCGGCCCATATTCCGTATTCTCGCCTGCATGACGTTGGTGGCGCATACGGCAGAAGCGTTTTCGTGGATATTCCGAATATCTTCCGAGATTTTGATGCGGATGAAAACGATCCTGCATCCTATGATTTTGCCTTCACGGATGCCCTTCTCGGTGCTTTGATGGAATACGGCGTGAAGCCCTTTTTCCGCCTTGGTGTCACGATTGAGAATTATCGCAATATTCGCGCATATCGCATCTATCCGCCGAAGGATTTTGCCAAATGGGCGCGCATCTGCGAGCATATCATCCGCCACTATAACGAGGGCTGGGCAGACGGATTTACCTACGGCATCGAATACTGGGAAATCTGGAACGAGCCCGATAGCGGCCCCGGCGGTGTTTCGGAGATGTGGTTTGGCACGATGGAGCAATATTTTGATCTTTATAAGGTGTCCGCAAAGCACCTGAAGGATACCTTCGGCGATAAGATCAAGGTCGGAGGCTATGCCGCCTGCGGTCTTTATGCGATGCGCAACGGTGCTCTCGAGGCCGAGGATAAGGAGGCGCTTTCCTATCACGAGAAAAGAACGCTTTATTGGCATAAGTTTTTCCACGCATTTATGGAAATGCTGAAAAACGATCGTCCTCCGATGGACTTCTTCTCTTATCATAGCTATGATACGGTGGAAAACACCCTCTTCTATCAGGACTATATCGAAAAGAAGCTCATCGAGGTTGGTTACGGTGACGTGGAGATCCATAACAACGAGTGGAACACGCACCACGAGCTGGACACGTACGGCACCTCTGCCGCCGCGGCGCACACCGCCGCTATGATGTGCGCTTTGCAGGAAACGAAGCTGCATATGCTGATGTATTACGATGCGCGTATGACCAGCTCGCTCTATTGCGGTATGTTTGATTGCAGATTCAGAAGACCTGTTTCAACCTATGATGCTTTCCTTGCCTTCGGTCATCTTTATGCGCTCGGAGAGCAGGTAAAGGTGGAGGGCGTAGGCGATAATCTTTTTGTCACCGCCGCAAAGGGCGCGGACGGAAAGGCCGTTCTTCTTGCCAACATCGGAGAAACGAGAGAGATTTCGCTGGATCTTTCAGGAGAATATTTTGCATACGTTGTGAAAAACGATGCACGCATGGAGCGCGTAGAAATTGATCCCGCATTCTTCGTGATGGAAAAGGAAACGATTGTTTTCTTCTCCGAAAAGGAAATCGAAATTCCCGCATAAAATAAAAAAGCAACCGTTTGATTTTTTTCAAACGGTTGCTTTTTGTAAACAAATATAGTAAAAATGCGGGATTATTCTTCAAATTCCTTTTTAAGAATTGAGAGGGATTTTTCAAAATTTTCGGGAAGCGGGCATTCGTAAGAAACTCTTTCTCCCGTTGTCGGATGCACGAAGGAGAGCTTTCTTGCGTGCAGAGCCTGGCCGTCGAAAAGCTTTGGATGCGCTTTTTCAAAACGGCTTTTTCCTCCGCCGTAAACCTCGTCGCCGAGCAGAGGATGCCCGAGCGATGCCATATGCACGCGGATCTGATGCGTGCGTCCCGTTTCAAGATGCAATTTGAGATAGGAAACGTCTCCATAGCGCGCGATCACCTCATAGTGCGTAACGGCGTCTCTTGCGCCGGGCGCACCCTCGGGAAGGATCGCCATTTTTTTTCGATCCACGGGATGGCGCC
>JAZQWS010000246.1:0-1191 GCA_045632465.1 Eubacteriales bacterium | reverse complement strand
CGGGGATGAAAATGATCTCTGCCCTGCGCAACGCTCGAATCCGTGCAGATCATGGCGCGCGGATGCTTCATAACGTATTCCACATCCTCCTCGCACATCGAGAAATAGCAGGCGTTTGCACTGCAATTCGTTTCACGGAGGATATTAAACGCGGTTTCCACGCGGTCGGTTTCACCGCGCATTTCGGCAATCTCGTTGAGTGTTTTTCCGTGGTATTCGGGATGGCCGCTCGCATAGGTAACAAATACCCACGAGAAGTCTTCTCCGTCCATCTCATAGCGGTCTGCCTTGATTTTATCCAGCAATTCTCTGTTATCCAAAAGATCCTTGACGGATTTCAGTCCCTCGGGATGATACTTGGAGGGCAGGAAGGTGGAGGAGATAGAGGTATGCGACGCCGTATACGGATACACATCCAGATACACGTCACAGCCCTCAGCATTGGCCGCATCGATCATAGCGAGCGACTTCTTTACCATACCCCAGTTACGCTTTTTTGAGGACTTATGATGCGAGAATACGGCACGGCATCCGGAAGCACGAATCGCCGTTAAAAACTCTTCTACCGCTTCAAGAAGGTGATCGCTTTCGTTGCGGATATGGGAAGCGAGAATACCGTTATACTCTCCAACCACCTTAGCAATCTCAACAACCTCTTCCGTGGTGGCATAGCATCCGGGAACGTAGATCAATCCAAAGGAAACGCCCATTGCACCCGCGCGCATGGCATCGCGGAGAAGCTCCTTCATTTTCTCTAACTCCTCGGCAGAGGGGGCGCGATTTTCGTTTCCGAGAACTGCGCGGCGAAGCGTGTTAAAGCCGATCAGCATAGAGGAATGCGAGCCCTGCGGCGTTTTTCTTGCGCGATCCAAATATGCGCTGACAAGCTCGATATTTCCATCCTGATCCTTTTTCGGTGCGGAAGAGCCCCCGCATTGCCCCGTGATCGAATAGGTGATTCCCTGCTCGATCTTCTCCTTCTGATCGGGAGATGAAAAAACCGTGGCATCCGAATGGCTATGCGAATCAATAAAGCCGGGCGAAACCGTTTTTCCCGCGGCATCGATCACCGTTTTTGCTTCGGGAATCTCCTTCGTGATAGCGGCAATTTTGCCGTCCTTGACGGCGAGGTTTGCCTTAAAAGCAGGCGCACCCGTGCCATCCAAAATATCTGCATTCTGAATCAAAAGA
>JAZQWS010000245.1:0-28385 GCA_045632465.1 Eubacteriales bacterium | reverse complement strand
GGTGTAGAAATGGATGCTTTGATCGGCCTCGTAAAAGCTTTTTGCGGGATTGCGCGGCACGCGTTCAAGGTTTTCGGCGATTTTTAAAAGCTCGGCTTTTCTTGGCTCGGCCGCCGCCTTAGCAAGTGATCTTGCGTGTGCCGCATATCGGTCCGCAAGACGCAAAACTGCCTCCAGTTCGATGATCGCGCAGTCGTAAAACTCGTTTTTCTCTACCGTGTCAAAATCGTAAAGCCCCTTCGCCGCGCAGAAATCCAGCGCACGCTTTTTCTCCTTGATCTCTTCGATCAGACCGCAGATGCCCACTCTGAGAAGTTTTTCGTAATCAAGGCAGATATGGTCGGCACGGGCACGGTAGGATTCGGTTTCCTTGCCCGCGGGTGACATTTTGAAGGCCTCCAGCAGCGCATCGAAGCGCGCGTTTTCTTCCTCGGTGTACGCGGGAAACCAAGGCTTGCCGACGATCAGCTCATGATCGTCAATGATCGGCTCGGCACTGTCTAGCTCATAGGCCTCGGCCAGCGAACGGCGCAGCTTTGTTGTTACGGTTTTTTGGTTTTTTAACCACCCCTCCAAAAATCCGAGGCTGATCCATCGGTCTCCCGAATAAAAGAATGGGCGCTTCTCGGTTTGTACCGGGCATTTTTCATAGATCGTTTTGACCTTTTTTATACGTTCGGTCATTTTTTGTTCGGTAAACATAAGCCTGCGTCCCCTTTTATATTTTCTGTTGACAATCCTTTTTTTCTATTATATAATATACGTATCATAAATTATATCGATATTTTTATAAAAAATACAGGATTTGTAAACTAAGGGGGCGAGGGAGTGGAAAAGTACGCAATAGGTCTTGCCGATAAGGAGATGTATTTTTATTATTTCAACGATCCGCACAATGAAAACACATGGAAGCAGCCGGTGAACGTTGGGTATTATAAAATCAATTTTTTCGTTTCGGTGGATGCGAGGATCGTGATCCGCGAGCGCCAATATTTTCCGCGAAAATACGATTTCTTGTCCTACCCGCTTTACACCACGCATTACGGCCTTTTGAACGGGAAGCAAAACGTGGAATATTTTGAATTTCTGATCCCCGAGGGATTTTTCGCGCCCTTGGATGCGGATGGGGAAATGACGGGGATTTTGGAGCGCATCACCGAGAAGAAATATTTTTCTTTGCCCGGCCTTTCGCAAAGCGCGTTTGTGGAAAAAATATATGGGATGCGCGATATGCTGCGGGAGGGTGGTGGCCGCGTGTATGTGCTGCATCGGATTTTGGATCTGCTTTTTGATATCGAAAAATTTTCCGAAAACAAAAACACGAGCGAGCTTGTATCCAAGCCCTTGGTGGCCGTGATTTCTTATATCAAGGAAAACATCGAAAGCGTTCATTCCGTGAAAGAGATCTGCGATGCGATGAAGATCAGCCGCGCGTATCTGACGGGGCTTTTTCGCCGCGAGATCGGCTGCACGCCGTATGAATATCTGATCCATCAAAAGCTTGAGCATTCCGTGCATCTTTTGAACAGTGGAAAAAACGTCACGGAGGCTTGCTTTGCATCCGGATTTAATAGCTGCAGCGTGTATATCGAGGCATTCAAAAAACGGTTTTCCACAACGCCGTATCAGTATATGAAGGCTTCAAAATCAAGAAAAATGTAAATATATATTTGAAAAATAAAAAAGAAAGCAAGAGATGTCGTCTTTTCTTTTGCTTTCTTTTTCTTTGTTAAAGCTTTTGCACTCTATAGTCGGTTGCGATAAAGCCTGCGCCCTTGAAGATGGGATTTGCCATATTGCGGCGGATGATGTAATCGATATAGGAGATCGCCATTTTCGCCGTGAGGATATAGCCCATGGGGTTCATGTGGCCGAGAAGGAAGAAGTTCTTGCGGAATTCCTCGTCATAGACGGGCGCATAGGTGCGGAAATCCAAGAGATAGGTGTTATCAAAGATTTCGCAGAGCTTTTCGAGGGTGTCGCGGTGCAGATCGTTGAAGGGTCTGCGCTCATTTGATTCAAAGCCGCCGCCCTGCGGAATCGTCATAAGGAAGAAAACGGCATCCGGGCTGATCTCTTTATAGATTTGGATGATCTTGGCGTAATAGCCGATGAAGGTATCCTTATTGTTTTCGTGGTTTTCAAGGTCGATATCCGAGAGGTCGCCGAATTCCAGCTCGCCGCGGCACATGCGGGAGATGTCGTTAACGCCCATGGCGATGATATAGGACTGCGCCTTTTTCTCGGGATTGAAGACGTCGTTTTGCGGGCCCCAGCTATCACAAAATTCCTTCGCGGTCATGCCGCCGCGCGAGAAGTTATAGCATTTGGAGCCCATGGCTCTTGCCATGTATTGCCCCCAGGAATATTCGTAATAATCGTGGTAGCTATGCGTTCCGTCCTCCTTGAGTCTTTCAAATTCGCCGGAGGAAAGACTGTCACCAATGCAGGCAAAGGTGCGGAAGATGGATGCGAATCCGCCGTCCTCAAGCAGGTGATCCAAGGGCTTTTCGTTCTCGTCAAAAAGCTTTTTGATGTCCATTTTTTTTGTTTCTCCTTTGAAGAAAGCCTCTGCACTTTTGAATGTGCAAAGGCTTTGTTTTTTTGCTTTAATGTAAATGATTGTTGTCAAAAATGTGCTTTACAAGAGCTTGATGCCTGCTTTTTCGCAGATCTCGATCGTTTCCTTGTCCCAAACGCTGCACTGCACCTCTCCGATGTGGGCGCATCCCATCATCAGCATGCAGAGGCGGGATTGGCCGATGCCGCCGCCGATCGTTAAGGGGAGCTCGCCGGCAAGGAGCATTTTGTGGAAGGGAAGATTTTTTCTGTCCTCGCAGCCTGCCGCCTTGAGCTGGCGCGCCATCGCCTCCTCGTCTACGCGGATACCCATGGAGGAGATCTCGAACGCGCGGTCAAGAATGGGATTGTAGAACATGATGTCCGCGTTCAGCTCCCAATCATCGTAATCGGGGGCGCGGCTGTCATGCGGCTTGCCGTTCGAAAGCGGAACGCCGATCTGCAAAATCATGGCGGTTTTCTTTTCCTTCAGGAAAGCATCCTCGCGCTGCTTAGGCGTGAGATTCGGATAGAGAGCCTCCAGCTCGCGCGTGGTGATCACGGCCATCTCGCGCGAAAGCTTCACGCCGTAGCCCGGATGGTCAATATGCAGATGATCGCTCGTGTCGCAAATAACGTTAACGATCGCCTGACCGACGGAAACGAGATATTCCTTCGTGCGATCCTCGCGGGAGATGACCTTTTCCCAATCCCACTGATCCACGTAGATCGAGTGGATATTGTCAAGATCCTCGTCGCGGCGGATGGCGTTCATATCGGTGTAAAGACCGTTGCCAACGAAGAAATGATATTCCTTCAGAGCGAGACGCTTCCATTTTGCCAGCGAGTGAACCACCTGCGCGTTGGTTCCAACGGCGGGTATATCGAAGGAAACGGGGCGCTCCTTGCCCGAAAGGTTATCGTTCAGACCGGAATTTTCATCCACGAAGAGGGGCGCGGAAACACGCTTCAGATTCAGCGCGGCCGCGAGCCTTTCCTGGAAGGTTTGTTTGATAAAAGAGATCGCCTTTTGCGTGCGATACACGTCGGGAGAGCTTTTATAGCCCTCGGGAATAAAAACGTGATTCATAGATTCAACCGTTCTTTAAATTATTTGATGGTTGCGGTGGAGCGGAGGGTTACGTCGTGATAGCCGCCCTCTACGATACTGGTGGAGGAAACGAGTGTCATCTTTGCCTTTTCCTGCAGCTCCTCGATGGTGATCGCGCCGCAGTTGCACATGGTGGACTTTACCTTGTAAAGCGACTTCTCCACGTTGTCGTGCAGAGAGCCTGCATAGGTAACGTAGGAATCAACGCCCTCCTCAAAGGAAAGCTTTGCCTTGCCGCCGAGGTCGTATCTCTGCCAGTTTCTTGCGCGGCTGGAGCCCTCGCCCCAATATTCCTTCATATACTGACCGTTTACCATCACCTTGGGGGTGGGGCTCTCGTCGAAGCGAGCGAAATAGCGGCCGAGCATCATGAAGTCTGCGCCCATTGCAAGCGCAAGCGTCATGTGATAGTCGTGAACGATACCGCCGTCCGAGCAGATCGGAATATAAACGCCGGTCTTCTTGAAGTATTCGTCTCTTGCGGCTGCAACCTCGATTACGGCGCTGGCCTGTCCGCGACCGATACCCTTCTGCTCACGGGTGATGCAGATAGAGCCGCCGCCGATACCGATCTTGATAAAGTCTGCGCCTGCCTCGGCAAGGAACATAAAGCCCTCGCGGTCAACCACGTTGCCCGCACCAACCTTTACGGAGTTGCCGTACTTTGCGCGGATGAAATCCAGCGTCTTCTTCTGCCAGATGGTGTAGCCCTCGGAGGAGTCGATGCAGAGAACGTCTGCGCCTGCCTCGATCAGAGCGGGAACTCTCTTCTCATAGTCCAGCGTGTTGATACCTGCGCCAACGAGGTAGCTCTTGTTCGCATCGAGAAGCTCCTGGGGATTTTCCTTATGCTGTGCGTAGTCCTTGCGGAATACGAAGTACTTCAGGCATCCGTTCTTGTCCACGATGGGAAGGGAATTGAGCTTGTGGTCCCAAATGATATCGTTTGCAACCTTCAGGGTGGTTCCCTCGGGTGCGGTCACGAGCTTTGCAAGAGGCGTCATGAAGGTCTTTACCTTATCGGTGGTCTCCATGCGGCTCACGCGGTAATCTCTGCCGGTAACGATACCGAGCAGCTTGCCGTTTGCCGTTCCGTCCTCGGTGATAGCGATGGTGGAGTGCCCCTTTTTCTCAACGAGCGCAAGAACGTCCGCCAGGGTGTTTTCGGGGGTGAGGTTGGATTCGCTTACAACGAAACCTGCCTTGTAGTTTTTCACGCGGGCAACCATAGCCGCCTCGTCCTCAATGGACTGAGAGCCGTAAATGAAGGAAAGTCCGCCCTCCTTAGCCAGAGCGATTGCCAGCCCGTCATTCGAAACCGACTGCATGATCGCGCTCGTCATGGGAATGTTCAGGCAGATGGGGCATTCCTCTTCGCCTTTTCTGTATTTAACGAGGGGCGTGCGAAGCGAAACGTTTGCGGGGATGCATCTTTCATCGGTGTATCCGGGAATCAGAAGGTACTCGCTAAAGGTATGCGAGGGTTCGGTAAAGTAGGTTGCCATAAGCTCACTCCTTTTTGTAATCTTTATTTATTACCCTCCATTTTATCACACGCGAGGCGGATTTGTCAAGAGAAAATCTCGTTTTTTTGCGCCGCGCGGCCTTCCTTTTTTTGCATCCCTCTCCGTTTGCTCCTTCTTTTGTTAAAACGCAACAATTTTCTATAAAAAAATTCGGTGCTTTTGAGTATTGAAAGCCGTAAACTTTATATGTTATAATAAAATATATAATTATAAATGTAATTAAAATTTAAAATCCAAAGGAGAAAAGAATGAAAACAAGAAGAATGCGCATTGCGCTTCTGCTTTCGCTTTGTCTTGTGATCGCCTCTCTGGTAACGGTGCTGATCGTTTCCGCTGAGGAGGATGCAGGCGTTGTGACTGTGCAGTACGCAAACGGAACGGTTGAAACCTTTGCGGAGGGAGAAGAGATCCTTCCCATCGCTGTTCCGACCGACTTTGCGAGATGTGACGATGAGGGCGATGCTTATAAGTTCGTCGTGAAGACCGGCGCTGCATGGAGCTTCACGCTGAACGGCAAAGCGCTCACGAATATGACGGTAACCGAGAATATGCTCGGCGAGACCGTTTATGCCGACGTAGAGGGACAGATGGAGGGCGAAAAGCTCTTCTACACGATCTACGAGGATATCAACGATATCACGGTTCCCGAAGAAATGCGGGGCTACTTCATGATCTATGGCTATGACGAGCAGTCTCTGGTTAAGTACCTCAGCCGTGATAACACCGGCGACGGAAGCATGGACGAGCCGCGCTACCGCTATCTGCGCCAGCGCGATAACAAGTTCTACATCACGCTTTATCAGGATATGTATCCCACCAAGTTTGACCCTCGTTGGGGCTCGGCAGGCAAGGAATGGGAGCTTTCCTGGCAGGGAACCGTTTACAAGGTGCAGGACAGAACCTGGCGCTATGACATGGACGAGCATAAATTCGAGGCCGATGGCGTAACGCCTGCGCCCGTTGGCGCGAGTGCAAAGGTTTTTTTCAACCTGAACGGACATAAGGTGGAGATCGGCGCATCCGAGTCCTTCCACTTCGGATCGATGGCGATGACGCCCTACAGCATGCGCCTTTACATTTATTCCACCACGCCCGGTGCGGTGTTCTCCGGCGCGAAGTCCGAGGCGGTTTTCTATTCGGACGACGATACCACGATCTTCGTTGGCGAGCTGGATGGCGAAACGCAGAAGTACGGCCAAAACCTCTCGGTTTACGGCAAGAGAGTTGCCCACGTTAACTACGGCGGCGGCGTTTACCTTTACGGCGGCCGCTACTATCAGGTGGGCGCAACCGATGCCTTCATCAACGTTTCGCACCGTCTGAAAGCCATGCAGAACTGCGAGTTCCACGTTGCGGATCAGACCGAGGCGCTTCTTTTCTTCAACAACGGGCAAAAATCCGGTTGGGCAAAGGATTCCAGCGCGAGTGCAAGCGACAACCTGAAGATCACCAACTGTATCTTCTACGTGGATCAGCACGGAACGCAGCTCCTTAAGGAGGTAAGCTCCCAGGCATCGAAGGATCTGGGTGATACGAAGCCTCCGGATGATCAGGGAAGCGATTCGCAGAAGTTCACGCTCCGCTTTGACGGATGCAGCTTCTACGGTATTCCCACCGCGCAGAGAGGTTGCTATCTGAAGTTCTCCTACCTTGGAGATACGGTTTATTCCGTCGGCACGGCTGAAAACTACGGAACGACAGCCAATCCGGTTTATATTTCTTACGTGAAAGATGTTGTCTCTACCATAACGCTTTACGATTCGATCGGCCAGCCCTTCACGGCAACGGCATCCTGCGCGCTCAGACCCGCAAACGAGGTTGCCTGCGTGGATTATCTTGGTGAGAAGACCTATTGGGAGCCCGGCGTAACGCCCTTCGTTTACGACAAGGTCGTTATGAAGGAAAGCGAGAGATACGTGGAGTCCGAGGGACGCTACCTCGGTCTTCCCGCGACCTTGCAGGCAGGCAGAGCTTATCTTGCCAGCGGCGTTGAATACGGAAAGAGAACCTACGTTGCCTTCGTCTACCTGATGGAGAGCGGCATCGAGGGCTTCGGCCTTGCAGGAAAGGATGCGGTTGAGACCGGTATCAACTTCTCTCAAAAGGTTGGAAACCTTTCGAATATTAAGATCACTCTTCTTTCGGATCTCGTGCTGACCACCAACGTGGACTTCGGTACGAAGGGCGAGGTGCTTCTCGACCTGAACGGCTATAAGATCACCATTGCGGAAAATGCCAAGCTGACCGGCGCGGCACACCGTGCGGGTGACGGACTTGCGCTGCGTGTTTATTCTTCTAAGCCCGGCGCGGTTTATGAAAACCTTTCCACCTTCCCGATCTTCTCTCTGTCGCACGGCGGCAAGGGCGGCGAGATCGAGATCGGTGATTACACCTACTCTTTGAACGACACGTACAGCGGACAGAACGTAAGCTTTGTTTCTGCCGGCAGCTTCTTTGTCGGCAATCCGATGAATGCGGGCGTTGAGGCGAGCGCGATCTTCAAGGCAAAGAACGTGAACCTGATTTACACGGGTGACGGTGCGGCCTTCATCTGCGCAAACGATCTTTCGATCGACCGCGCGCGCATCGTGATGCAGCCGAAGAATGCGAATGCAACCCCCGTTGCGATCGCAACCCGCTCGAATTCCGTGGCAACCTCCAGCTGCAGCAATACCTCCTTTTATGCTCCCAAGGGCGTGCGCGCGATCGCATATGCTTGCCTTGACGGCAAGGGCGCTTCCGTAAATGCTGTGGAGCTTGAGCAGAGAGTAAGCTATAATAACGTAGCGTTCTATAATGTGATCGCATCGGCCGTTTCCTCCGTAGAGGGCGTTGATCTCGCTTACGCAGGCAACATGGCGTTTGATACGCTGGATGCGCTCAGAAACTTCTATGAGGGTGCATTCCCTCAGGATAAGCTGCTCGTTCGCGGCAGCTCGCAGTTCTATCTCGACGGCAAGCTTCAGTACATTCCTCTTTGGCAGTGCGCAACTGCAAAAGACGTTGTAACGGTTACCTTTAACAGCGGTAAGGCTTACCAGGGCTCGTTCACCGAGGAATGGGTGAAGGGCGCGGTTGCCTGCCACGAAAGCTTTATCGTTGACGGCATTTTCGTTTATTCTTACGGTACGCGCGAGGTTGGCGCAAACTCCAACGTTCTGACCGCGGGATGCACGAACCTTGTTCCCGGCTCTCTGCGCGTGAACCTCTCTCTTGAGGGCGAGCTGAAGCTGAATCTTTGGGTTCCCATGGATTCCCCCATCACCGCGCTGACGGTTTCGGGAACGAAGATCGATATCGCTACCACGCTGGATTATAAGGGCAACTACTATCTCGTACAGGTTCCGATTACGCCCGCACAGATGATGTCGGCCGTGAACCTCATCATTCAGACCGAAAACTATCGCGAAACGCTCACTCTTCCTCTCAGCTCTTACGTTGCGGGACTTCTCGATAACGACAGCGTTTCCATCGAGGAAAAGTATGCGCTCTATGCTCTTATGGAGCTTGCAGAGCAGGTGAGCAGCAAGGATCTTACTATGGATGCGCCTCTCGGCTACGATAGCCTGACGGTAGAGCCGGCGGATGCGCCCACGCTCTCCGGAAACATCGGCAATATCGCCTTTGATATCACGAAGAACGGCACGGTTCTCGTTGTGGATGGTACCTCCGGCACGCAGATCGCAGTTGTTTTTGCAGACGGAACTCGCGTTGTAGGCAAGATCCAGGGCGGAACCTTCCGCTTGACGGATATCCCCGCCTACCTGCTTCTCGGTGATATCACGGTTGAATGCGGCCAGGCAAGCTACGTATATTCCATCGGCGTTTATAAGAAGAGTCTGAGTGAGGTTTACCATGCGCGCGCAGACGTTCTTTATACTTATGCTTATTATGCGGCTCAGATGCATGCCGCATCTGTCGGTGCGTGAGCACGGAAAGGAGAGTAAAAATATATGAAAATGAAAATCTTTTCTCTTTTGCTTGCGCTCAGCCTTGTGATGCTTGCGCTTGCCGCTTGCCAAGTGCCGCCTTCGAATAATTGCACGGCGCATACCGATAAAGACGGAAACGGAAAGTGCGATATCTGCGCGCAGGATTATTGCGCGGGCCACGAGGATAAAAACCTTGACCGCAAGTGTGATTATTGCGGCGCTACCGTTGCTTGCTTCGAGCATGCGGATGCAAACGGCGACCGCAAATGCGATTATTGCTTGGAAACGATCCCTTGCGTTCCTCATGAGGATGCAGATGAGGATGAGTTCTGCGATAAATGCGGCGCGGAGCTTTGCTCTTACCATGCGGATGATGACCGCAACGCGATCTGCGACGATTGCGGCGTTCGTCTTATCTGCGCGGTGCACGAGGATGCAAATGCCGACCTGAAGTGCGACGTTTGCGGTGACTCTCTCCCCTGTGACAATCACGTGGACGCAGACCATAACCAGAAGTGTGACATTTGCGGCAAGGAGGTTGCTTGCGTGCACACGGATGCAGACCACAACCTCAAGTGCGATTACTGCGGCGTGGACGTTGCCTGCGTATTCCATGCGGATGCGGATAAGAATCACTCCTGCGATTATTGCGGCGTTCCCATGGGCGATGAAAACACAGACTTCGGCACCACCGATTCTGACATCAGCGATCTTTTCGGTAAATAATAGTGTGAAATGAAAAAGATTCTTTTGGATGCATCTAAAGGCTTCTACAAGGGGAACATGCATTGCCATAGCACCCTTTCGGACGGAAAAATGACGCCCGAGGAGCTGAAGGAATTTTATAAGGCGAGGGGCTATAGCTTCCTCGCCATCACCGATCACGATCATATCAATGATCATTCTTATCTCAACGATGAAAGCTTTTTGACCATCACCAGCGGCGAATTTGCCATCAAGGAGTTTGCGGAGCAATCCACGCTGGTGAATCAAAAAATGAAGTGCGCGCACTTTAATTTCTATGCCAAAGACCCGCATAACACCGCCGTTCCGTGGTGGTCGCCCGTGTACGATAAATATTCCAAGGGCGAGCGGCGCGAGCGGATCATGAAGAAATACGACCTGGGCTATCAGCGCAGATATTCTGCCGATGGCGTGAATGAGTTTGTTCGCATGGCGAATGCGGAGGGCTATTTCGTTTCCTATAACCATCCGCGCTGGTCGCTTGAAAACTATAAGCAGTATTCGGGCTATGAGGGATTCTGGGCGGTTGAGATCTATAACAACGCTTGCCAGATGGGCGGCATTTACGAGTATGATATCAACGTGCATGACGATTTTCTCAGAGACGGAAAAAAGCTCTTTGTCACCAACGGCGACGACAGCCATAGCGAGAAAACCTGCGGCGCGGCCTTCGTGTGCGTGAATGCCGAGGCGCTGACGTATGAGAATATCATAGATGCGCTTCTTGCGGGCGATTTCTATGCCTCCACGGGCCCTCTGATCCGGGCGCTTTATTTCGAGGACGGAAAGCTCTTCGTTGAAAGCTCGGAGGCGACCTCGATCAGCTTTTCTACGGAGGGCAGGCGCCACGGTGCCGTGCGTGCCGCGGAGGGCGAGGCGATCACCGAGGCGGCCTTTGACATTCGTGAGGATGATGGCTACGTGCGCGTTTGCGTCACGGATGAGAGAGGGAATCGCGCCGATTCGCAGGCATATGACGTGAATGTTCTTTTTGAAAAATAAAAAACAAGGTAGAGACGCATTGTGAGGTCTCTACCTTGTTTTTTTATGCCGTTGTTTCAATTTCCAGCCAAAGGATCCGAATGGCCTCGGAGGAGGTGTTGCGGATGGTGAAGAAAAGCGTTTTTTCACTTTCGCAGGGAATGGAAAATGCGGCAGATCGGATAAACGGAGCAATTTGCGATAGGGAATAAACGAAGTCGTTTGGATGTAGCTTTTCCTTTGGGATATATTCAAATCCCTGCAGAACGCGTTCGCTTTGTAAACATATGTTGTCTAAAACGCCTTTTATGGATGCAAAAACAGGTGCGCCGGAATCAAGGCCAACGATGATTTTCCCGTTTTCTGCGGGGCTTTTTTTCGTGTAGGAAAACGTGTATTCCGTGCCGCTCGGAAGGGCGATCGGGTAGCGGCGGGTGCTGTCTCCGATATGCACGTGCCGCCGCGGAAGAAGGTATGGATCTCTGCCCGCCGCCATGCGCTCGAAAAAGCAATTTTTCAAAATCGCGTGTCCGTTTTCCTCGGCGTATTCAAAGGAGCTTTCGCTGCTTTGCTCAAAGAAATTGAAGAGATACACGCCGTCTGCGCCTCTTTCCAGCGCCTCGGCGGTGAAGCCGCGCACGAGCGCGGGGGATATCGCAAGGCTATGGCCCGGGATACAGCTGACGCCCCAATCCGAGCCGCAAAGAAGTGTGTAGGGGCGGCGGCTCGTGCTTTTTGCCTCGATGCTCTCCCGCCACCCCTGCACGGGCGGCTCGTAGTTTGTCGGGATGTAAAAGTTTTCGATCGTGAGCATATCGGCAGATCCGCTTCCGATCCAGGCGGCGCCGTCCATGCCGTTTTTCAGGTTATCTGCCTCGCAGGGAAGGAGGCGCACGGCGAGGCGCAGAGCCTTGTTGCGGCGATCCAGAAGCGCGCGCACTTTGGCCATGTAATCGTTCAGAATCCCGAAATCTCCGCGTTTTTCCTCGGGGAGCGCAACCGTGAAGCGGAGCCAGTCCAGCTCGATGCCGTCCACGTCATAGCGCGAGAGAAGCTCGTCGATATATTCGAGGAAATGGTTTTGTACCGCGGTCTGCGAAAAATCCAGCGTTTGGCCGTCCTTGTCGATGGTATGCATTCCGCCGTTCTTCATTGCAAAGTGCGCGTTCACACCTGCATTTTCGGTGTAATGCTCGTCATTCATGCGCAAGGAGAGATACACGCGGCAATCCGTTTCGCGGATCTTTTGAATGGCAATGGCGACGGCGTCGATCTCGCGCGCAAGCAGTGGGCGCGCACAGGTGAAAAAGGAATCAAAATATTTGGAGCATCCGAGTCCCGTGGGGCTCAGGTGCTTTTTCGTTTCGCCGTTTTCATTTCGGATCGCAAGGCCGTTTTCGTCGGTTTCCACGTCGTAAAGATAGCTGTCAAAAACCTCGGAGGGGGTGATACTGCGGCGGTAGCAAACGTTCAGAAGAATGATATCCGGCTTTGCATCCAGATGGCGGCTGATATATGCCTCAATGGCGCGCGTGCAATTTTCTTTTGTGAGATCGCTTCCCGCGCTTTCTGAAATTGCAAGCATAAGTCCGTCCGCCGGGATATTGATCGCAACGGTGTGCGTGCTTTTTGCCCGATTGTGTGGCATGGCTTTGTCCTCCTTGCTTTCGCTTTGTGCTCCTATGGTAGCATTTTTTGTGCCCGTTGTCAACCCTTTTTTCGCACGCCTTGACAAGTCCCCGACTTTTATGGTAAAATAAAGCAAAGGAGGCGATCGGTATGAACGTTTTACATCATATACCCGAGATCGAAGAGATTTTGGGCTATACATTTAAGGATAAGGCACTTTTGATCCAGGCGTTTACGCGCACAAGCTTTTGTAACGAGCATCGCGCGAGTGCCGAGGCGGAGTATCAATCCAACGAGGTGCTGGAGTTTTTCGGTGATGCCGTGCTCAGCGCCGCCATCATCTCTCTTCTGATCCGAACCTCCTCCGAGCGCTACGTGCACGGTATTCATACGGCGCTCTCCGAGGGGGATTTTTCCAACGTGAAATCCCACCTCTCGGATAAGAGCAATCTCTCGGTTTCCATGCGCCGCATGGGGCTTCAGAAATACCTTCTCATGGGCGAGGGCGACAAAAAAATGGGCATGGAAAACGAGCCCTCTGTGATGGAGGACTTGTTCGAGAGCCTGGTTGGCGCGATCTATATTGACTGCGAAATGCAAATGAATGTTGTCATAAATTCGGTTTCTCGCATGCTGGACGTTGGGGAATACCTGGAAAAAGGGAAGACCTCGCAAAGCCCGAAAAACCTCGTGCAGGAGTTTTGCGCCGATAAGGCGCATCGCCTCGGTGCGCCGGTTTACCGCCTGGTTGCGGAGAGCGGACCGCAGCATAAGAAGGAATACGTTTTTGCCTGCGAGATCGACGGCGTGGAATATGGGCGCGGCATGGGAAAAAATCACCGCGCGGCAGAAACCGCGGCGGCGAAGGATGCGCTCCTTCGCTTGCAGGCTGAATTTGTTCCTGCCAAGGATAGCGAGCGCCGCCATCCGGCCGACACGGCGATGAGCCGCCTTTATGAATTTGCGGCCGTGCGCGGCTTGCAAGCACCTGCCTATACGGAGCAGGAAGCGCCGCATAGCACGCCGCAAAATCCCGCGTTTTTTGCCACGTGCAGCTTCGGCAAGAAAAAAACGCAGGGCGAGGGCATGAGCAAAAAAGGCGCGCGCCAGGCGGCAGCTGAAAAAATGCTGAAAATTCTTGAAAAAGAGCTCTGATTTCGTTATTTTTCCTCTTTTCTCTTCTAAAATAAAAAAATATTTACAATTTTTTTATATTTTACTTGACAAGTGCAAAAAGATGTGCTACAATAGCCTTAAAAGTATAAATATATTATAAAATGTATAAATATAAAAGGAGAAGAGAAATGCCTGAGATCAAGTATGAGCTGATCGAAAAGATCGGTATCGTGAGCGAAGGAACCAACGGCTGGAACAAGGAGCTCAACCTGATCAGCTGGAATGAGAGAGAGCCTGTGTACGATCTTCGCACCTGGGCACCCGATCATGAAAAGATGGGTAAGGGCGTTACCATTTCCGCGACCGAGGCTAAGATCCTGCGCGATATGCTGAACGCATTGAATCTGGACTAAAAATTCGCTGAAAAAAGAGAGCGAGGTTTTGCACCTCGCTCTCTTTTTTGTCCTTTACGTGTTTTCCGAATCGGTGTTGTCCTGCGGGAGATCTTCTTTTTTGGGTGCGCCTTCGGCGCTTTCCATCAGGGCAACGATGGCGGAAACCTCGGCCTTGGCGGCCTCGGCCATCGGGAGGTTGCTCTTTTCATCCCGCGCGGGCAAAGTGGGGCTCTTGGTCGCTATGTGCCCCTCCTTTTCGGGGCGCTTTTTTTGCGGAATGAAGCGGGAGATAAAATCGGGGAGGATGCTTTTTTTCTCCGTGCCCTCCGCCGATTCCTCAAAGAAGCGGGAAACGATGCTTGTGATGAAGGAAACGGAGCGGCGTCTTGCGGCGCGACTCTTCTCTTCCTGCTCAAGAAGCTGCATGGCGTCTTCTTTTTCTGCGGGGATGGCAAGCAGGGAGGGCGCAAATACATCCTTCAAAAGTCTATGAAGATATCCGTCGCCAAGGCGGCGCTCCAGGATGCCGTTCAGCAGGGCGTTTTGCGTTGGGAAGGAATCCACAAAGGCTTTGGCAAGATTTTGGTTCGGAAGCTCCTCCAGGCGCATTTTATAGCATCCGTCTGCCATTGGCAAAAATTTAATGCGGCGCACGTTCGGAAGCTCCGGGAAGCAGAGCTCGATCTTGTAAACGGAGCGCCCCTCCTCGTCGTCCACAACCTCGCCCATGGCGCGCACGATATAAACCTCCTCGCGGAAGGTAAGAACCGTTTCCGCAAAATCCTTGAGGCCGATCTCCATCGTCAGGGGTGTGCCCCCCTCCGTTACCGTCATCCAAAGGCGCTCGCCGCGGCGGCGGAAGGAAACGCTGTCAATACCGCCGGTGTAGCAGTTTTCCATCACGCGCAAAAAGAGCGGGAGAATGCCGTTGTTGTTCTGGCGGAAGATATAAGAGCCGAGAAGTGCCTCCCAGCGCGCGTCATACGCGTCGGCGTGGCGGTGGCGCAGGAAATTTAAGAATCCGCCTGCGGGCGCGGAGGCGCGTATCCAATGGCGGCGGCAGAAGAAGGTTGCCTGCTGATTGGCGTATTCGCGCCGATGCAGATGGAAGCGATGCTCCTCTGCGGGCAGGGGGAAGCAAAGGCGGCGGCGCACGATGGCGAGCGCAGGACTTTGCATAAAGAGCTCGTTGTTACCCGCGCTGATCACGGCGATCAGGCCGCGGCTCGGATAGCACCAAACGTTTTGCCCGAGCATGCCGTTGAAGAGAAATTCTCTCGTTTCGCGGCAAACCCAGAGGTGATAGCCGTAATCAAAGTCGCCGAGGTTATCCGGCGTTCTTGCGTGCACGGAGGTCATTTCCCGCACGTAGGATTCGGGGAGGATCTGCTTATCCTCAAAGCGGCCGCCCGAGGAGAGCATCAGCGCAAGCTTGCCCCAGGAATCGTTGGTCAGGAAAAGTCCCCAGCCGCCGCATTCAATTCCCTCCGGGCCGATCTGCCACAGCGGGCGCTCGATATGCAGGGGCTCGAAAAGGCGGGGCATCAGATAATCCACAAGGCCTTGCCCCGTCAAACGTTGGAGAATGCAGGCGAGCACGTAGGAATTCATGCTGTTGTAATGGAAGGTGGTTCCGGGGGCGGAGGAGAGCGGCGAGGCAAAGAAGGTTTCAAGCCATTTTGTATCGGTCACAACACCGGCCTCGTTGAATTTTACGCCGCTCTGCATACAGAGCAGATGCTTCACCGTGGCGTATCTGAGCCGCTTGTCGCTCACGGGATATTCGGGGAAGATGCGCGTGATCTGCGTG
Source organism: Eubacteriales bacterium (assembly GCA_045632465.1). GTDB lineage: Bacteria > Bacillota > Clostridia > Oscillospirales > CAG-272 > UBA1740. The sequence continues at coordinate 12,582 of JAZQWS010000245.1, read as the reverse complement.
TCCACCGAGAGCCGCCCCTCCGCGACGAGAAAGCCGATGGCCATGCCCATCACGGTTTTTGACATAGAGTGCGCAAGGTGGGGAATCGTGCCGTCGTATCCGGGGGCGGAGCAGCGGCAGATCGCGCCGCCCTGCGAAAGAACGAGGAGCGAATGAATGTTGGCGCGCGTTTCGGATTCCAGCTCGGAGAGCATGCACCGCAGCGTTGCGGTGGAGATGCCCGCTTTGTCGGGCGAAACGCGGCTGAAATACAATGCCTCCCTGGGGCATATGCGCGTTTTCTTGGGCTGATAGGGAATAACGGACGGATATTTTTTATCCGAGAGCGCAAGTCCCGAAATCAGCTCAACGGAGCGTTTTTTCCATTTTTCCATATTGAACCTTCATTTCTGTCATCAAAGGGAGTGTATGCGCGGGAGCGCAAAGATGCGATTATGCGAGCAGGGCGGAAAGGCCCGTCAGATCAAAAAGAACACCGAAAACGAAGCCGACCAGAACGAGAAGCGAGAGGATGAAAAGATTTTCCTTCGGATTCTTGTTCGTTCGGAGCAGAACGAGAATACCAACGCCTGCACCCGGGAGAAGTCCCGCAAGAAGCGAGCCGGCAGAGAGAAGCCCCTCAAGATAAAGCTCGGTCATCACCACGGAGGTGGCGCAGCTCGGAATCAGGCCGAGAAGCGCGCAGATGAGGGGCGAGAGAAGCGGAATGCCCGAAAGAAGCGCGCGGATGCTTTCTTCGCCCGCGAAATAGATCAGCGAATCAATGGCGAGCATGGCAAGGAAAAGAAAGGCGAGAATGGTCAGCGTGTGATGGATCGCGGAGCGGAAAATGCCGCGCTCGCAATGGCATCCGTCTGCCTCGCAGAGCCCGTGAATATCCGGCTCCTTGGTTTTGTTTCTCAGGCGAAGTATGCCGTTGACAAGGAAGCCGACGGCAACGGCGATCAGCGCCTTTGTGCCAACCAGCACAAAAATCTCGGCGGGGCGCGCGCGCCCGGAGATCAGAATAGGGAGCATCTCATCCGAGGTGGAGAGAAAAACGGCGATCAGCGCGCCGAGGCTGATGGTCCGGCCTGCGTAAAGGCTTGCCGCCGCAGAGGAGAAGCCACATTGCGGAATGATGCCGAGCGCGCCGCCAACCAGGGGAGCAAACGGGCCGCATTTATGGATGGCGGCGTTCATTTTATCCGAGGCGTGATGCTCGAGAAATTCCATCAGCACATAAGTGAGAAACAAAAAGGGAAGAATACGGAGTGCGTCAAAGAGCGTTTGCAAAACGACCTCGCTGAAAAATCCGCCGTGCGCACCGTGCGTGTGCAAAAGAAAAGTCATCTTGCACCTCCCGCGCAACGCGCGCATCGACCGAAGAGGAGCGTTTTCGTTTCGTCAATGGCAAAATGCGCATCCAGCAGGAGCGAATCGCACAGAAGCTTTGAAAGCTTTTCGGTCAGATGAACGAATTCTCCGCATCCCGTGCATTTGAGATGCAGATGCGAGCGGCATTTCGCCGCCGCGGTGTATTGGTAAATGAAGTGGCGGCCCTGCTCGTCCGGCAGCTTGCGCACCGAGCCCTCGGCCACCAGCGCGGCAAGAAGGCGGAAAACGGTGCTTTTGCCCTTGCCGTCCGGCGTTAATTTTTCAAAAATCTCGCGCGTGGAAAGCCCGCGCTCTCCGCTCTCGCGCAGAAGTGTGAGAAGCGCCTGCTCGCGCCCGGTATCGTAGGTCATAGGATTTCCTTTCGGGAATGTGAAAATTCATAAAAAATGAGAGCAACTCTCAATTTTGCTTTTATAGGATACTATATTTTCGGATAAAAGTCAAGAGAAGGGAAAACATTTTACAAGTCGGACAAAAAATCGTTCCTTTTTGTTTTTTAGCACTCTCGTTCTCCGAGTGCTAATGTTTACAAAAAATACAAAACTTTCGTTATGATAGTTCACAAAACTGCCGTACAATATAAGCACAAGAGACTTTCATTAGAAAGGAAAGGAGAAAAAAGGGTTTAAAATGAATATTGAAAAATACACACAAAAAAGCCGCGCCGCTTTGGCGGATGCGCAACGTCTCGCCGCAGAAAACGGAAATTACGCGGTGGAGCCTCTGCATCTTTTTCTCGCGCTCCTCGGCGATAAGGAGGGGCTGGTGCATCAGATCCTTTCGGCCGTTTCGGCAGAGCCGAAGGCTGTTTTTTCGGATGCGGCGGCGGCCGTTTCCGCGCTTCCCAAGCTTAGCGGAAGCGGATATAACGCAGAGGCTCTGCATGCCTCCGGTGCGCTCGGCGCACTTCTTGAGCGCGCGGAAGGAGAAATGTCCGCGATGGGAGATCGCTTCATTTCGGCAGAGCATCTGCTTCTTGCAATGCTTGCGGAGAAGAGCGGTGAGCTCACAAAAATTTTCAAAAAGCATAAGATAGAAAGAGGTGCCGTGCTGAAGGCTTTGCAACAGCTTCGCGGCCGCCGCACCGTGGATACCGACAACCCCGAGGGAACGTATGACGTTTTGAAAAAATATGGGCGTGATCTCGTGAGCGAGGCGCGCGCGCATAAGCTGGATCCCGTGATCGGGCGCGACGAGGAGATCCGCAACGTGATCCGCATTCTTTCGCGCAAGACGAAGAACAATCCCTGCCTGATCGGCGAGCCGGGCGTTGGTAAAACCGCGATCGCGGAGGGGCTTGCGCAGAGAATCGTGCGCGGTGACGTGCCGGAGAATCTCAGAGACCGCTCGGTGTTTTCCCTGGATATGGGCGCGCTGGTCGCGGGCGCGAAATATCGCGGCGAATTTGAGGAAAGACTGAAGGCGGTGCTGGATGAGGTGAAGGCCTCGGAGGGGCAGATCCTGCTCTTTATCGATGAGCTTCATACCATCGTTGGCGCGGGCAAGAGCGAGGGCGCAATGGATGCGGGCAATCTTCTGAAGCCGCTTCTTGCGCGCGGCGAGCTGCATTGCATCGGCGCAACCACCCTGAACGAATACCGTCTCTATATCGAAAAGGACGCCGCGCTGGAGCGCCGCTTCCAGCCCGTGATGGTTTCCGAGCCGACCGTGGAGGACACGGTTGCCATTCTGCGCGGGCTCAAGGAAAGATACGAGGTGTATCACGGCGTGAAGATCCATGACGGCGCGCTCGTTGCCGCCGCAACGCTCTCGAATCGCTATATCAGCGACCGATTTCTGCCGGATAAGGCCATCGACCTCGTGGACGAGGCCTGCGCCCTGATCAAAACCGAGATGAATTCCTGCCCCACGGAGATGGATGAAATTCTGCGCCGCATTCGCCAATTTGAGATCGAGGAGGCCGCGCTCTCCAAGGAGAAGGATAAGCTTTCGATCGAGCGCCTTTCCTCCATTCAAGGCGAGCTTGCGGAGCTTCGCGAGGAATACGGCGCGATGAAGGCGCGCTTTGAAAATGAGAAGAACAGCATCAGCGCCGTGCAAAAGTTGCGCGAGGAGCTGGAGCAGGTGAAGGCCGAGATGGAGCAGGCCGAGGCCTCCTATAATCTCTCTCTTGCGGCCGAGTTGAAATACGGCAAGCTTCCTGCCTTAGAAAAATCTCTCGCACAGGCCGAGCGCGCCGCCGAAGAGGGCGGCGAGGGAAGAACGCTTCTGCGCGATGCGGTTACCGAGGAGCAGATCGCCCTGATCGTTGCCAGATGGACCTCGATCCCCGTGGCAAAGCTCATGGAGGGGGAGAGGGAAAAGCTTCTTCGCTTAGAGGAGATTCTGCATCACCGCCTGATCGGCCAGGATGCCGCCGTTACCGGTGTTTCAAACGCGATCCTGCGCTCGCGCGCGGGCATCGGAGACCCGAATCGCCCGATCGGCTCGTTTCTTTTCCTTGGCCCGACGGGCGTTGGTAAAACCGAGCTTTCCAAGGCACTCGCCGAGGCGCTTTTTGATGATGAGAAAAACCTCGTGCGCATCGATATGTCCGAATATATGGAAAAGCACAGCGTTTCCCGCCTGATCGGAGCGCCTCCCGGCTACGTTGGCTATGACGAGGGCGGCCAGCTGACCGAGGCTGTGCGCCGCCATCCTTACGCCGTGATCCTCTTCGACGAGGTGGAGAAGGCGCATCCCGACGTTTTCAACGTTCTGTTGCAGGTGCTGGACGATGGGCGCATCACGGATAGCCACGGCCGCACCGTGGATTTCAAGAATACCCTCATTATCCTGACGAGCAACCTCGGCTCGGATATTATTCTGGAGGGCATTGAAAACGGAGAGGTGAGCGAATCCGCCGCTTCCGCCGTGCAGGCACTTTTGCGCCGCACCTTCCGCCCCGAATTTCTCAACCGTCTGGATGAGATTCTGATCTTCAAGCCGCTCTCCGAGGAGAATATCCGAGAGATCGCCTCGCTTGCCATCCGGGATCTTTCCCGCCGCCTTGAGGACCGCCGCCTCTCCCTTCGTGTGACGGATGCGGCCATCGACCATATCGTTTCCGCGGGCTACGATCCGATCTTCGGCGCGCGCCCCCTGAAGCGCTATATCAAATCCAAAACCGAAACCCTTCTCGCCAGAAAAATTCTGCGCGAAAATCCCGCGCCCGATACGGAATACGTTCTGGATGCGGATGAAAACGGACTTATCTTAAAATAATACGCATAAAAAACGCCGCGAAACGGAAAACTAAGGTTGACAATTCGCGGCGTTTTTTATCATAGAAAAAAGAGGAGGCATCGTATGGAAAAAAAGAGAAGCGGCGGTGTTCTGATGCCGATCTTTTCGCTCCCGGGGGACTACGGTGTCGGAAGCTTCGGCGCGGGGGCTTATGCTTTTGTAGATCTTCTCGCGCGCGGCGGCTTTCGCTATTGGCAGGTGCTCCCTTTTTGCCTGGCGGATGAAAATCATTCTCCCTATAAATCGCATTCCTCCTTTTCCTTGAATCCCTGGTTTGTGGATATCGGAATTCTTGCCGCCAAGGGCTTGCTCACGGAGGCGGAGCGAATGAGCGCTGTTCAGCGGGTGGACTACACCTGCGAATACTTTCGGGAGGGCGAGCGCATGGCGCTCCTTTCCGTGGCGGCCGAGCGCGCATCCGCTCGTGAAGAAATGCGCCGCTCTGCGCGCGAAACGATGGAGAGATTTCCGTTCCTTTCGGAGTTTTGCGAATATATGGCAGAGCGCGAGGGGGCGGATCGGCTTTGGCTCTGGCAATTTTTGCAGACCGAGGCGCTGGAGGAATGGTTTGCGCTGAAAGACTATGCGGGCGCGCGCGGCATTGAGATCATCGGCGATCTTCCGATCTACGTCAGCCTTGAGAGCAGCGAGGTTGCCTATCACAAGGAATGGTTTCTTTTGGATGCAGAAGGAAATCCAACCGCCGTGGCAGGCGTGCCGCCGGATTATTTTTGCGCCGAAGGTCAGCTTTGGGGCAACCCGCTTTATGATTTTGGCCGCATGGAGGCGGATGGCTTTGCTTTCTGGAAGGCGCGCATCGGCTACATGCTGGCGCTTTTTGACGGATTGCGCATTGACCACTTTCGCGCCTTTTCCTCCTTTTGGGCGGTTCCTGCGGGAGAGAAAACCGCGATGCGGGGCGCTTGGATGCAAGCACCGGGCTATGCTCTGATCGATGCGCTTCGCCCCATCACGGAGGGGCGGCTTGTGATTGCGGAGGATCTCGGAAATATCTCCGATGAGGTTCGCGCGCTTTTGCGTTACAGCGGATTTCCCGGCATGCGCGTTTTACAATTCGGCTTTCTGTCGGAAGGGGATCTTGTGCATTTGCCGCATTTTTATGAGGAGAACACCGTAGCCTACACGGGAACGCACGATAATAATACGCTTCTCGGCTTTATGTTTTCGCTTCCCGCGCATCTTCGCGATCGTGCTTTGGCATACGTTGGGCGCGAGGGTGAGGACTTCAACACGCCTGCGGCTTACGGCTCGATTTTTCGCTCGCTCCTTGCCTCCGTGGCAAAAACAGTGATTTTTCCGATGCAGGATCTTCTTCTCTTCGGGGAGGACACCCGCCTGAATACCCCCGGTCGGGCAGAGGGGAACTGGGCCTTCCGCTTCACGCGGGCGCAATGCGAGGGCGCGCCTTGGGAGGAAATGCGGCATATGCTCCGCCTTTATAATCGAGAAAATTGACAACTGTTATTTACAAAACGAATTGGTTTTTGAGAAAAAACAAAAAACGAAAATGCGCTTTTTATCGGCGAGGCAAGGTCGCTTTTGCGACGGAGCTTCGCCGCTTCTTTTTTTATCGCGCCGATGAATAAGCAAAAAAATGCGCGCGATGAAAAAAATCTCTTGACTTTAGGCGTGGTTTCTATTATAATATATCTGTATGAATAGGGAATTTGTCCTCCCATTTGTATTTTGAAAAAATTATCTATCGAAAGATGGTTACAAAAGATTTTGTAATCGATAGGAGGTGTTAACCCAATGGTTGAGTGGTATGTAGCCGCGATCATCGGCGCGGGCGCGCTGGTTGTAGGTGCGGCTTTGGGAGTTCTCGTGCGTAAGATGACGTCCGAGGCAAAGCTCGGCAGTGCGGAAGAGCAGGCCAAGCGCATGCTTGACGAAGCAATGAAAAACGCCGAGAGTGTTCGTAAGGAATCCGTCCTCAGCGCGAAGGAAGAGATCTTCCAAATGAAGAAGGAAGCAGATTTCGACATCAAGGAGCGCAGAAAAGAGGTTTCTCGCCTGGAGCGCCGCATTGCGCAGAAGGAAGAAGCGCTGGATGCGAAGATCGAGGGGCTTGAGAAGAAGGAAACGCTTCTTGCGGAGAAATTCCAGGAAGCAGAGCAGATGAAGCTTGAGATCACCGAAACGCTGAAGCAGCAGCAGGAAAATCTCGAGAAGATCGCAGGGCTGACCGCCGAGGAGGCGAAGGCCGAGCTCGTTGCACGTCTGGATAGCGAGATGCGCCATGAAACGGCGATGAAGATCGCGGAGTATGATGCGCGCTTCCGCGAGGAGGCAGATGCAAAGGCGAAGGATATCCTTTCGCTTGCCATCCAGAGATGCGCCGCCGATCACGTCAGCGAGGTGGCAATTTCCACCGTGCAGATCCCCGGCGACGAAATGAAGGGCCGCATCATCGGCCGCGAGGGTAGAAATATCCGCACCATTGAAAATCTCACGGGCGTTGAGCTTATTATCGACGACACGCCCGACGTTATCACGGTTTCCGGCTTTGATCCGATTCGCCGCGAGGTTGCAAGACTTGCGCTGGAGAAGCTGATCACGGACGGACGCATTCATCCCGCGCGCATTGAGGAAATGGTTGAGAAGGCGCGCCGCGAGGTGGATAACGCAACGAAGCAGGCCGGCGAAAAGGCTGTGTTTGAGACGGGTGTGCATGGCTTGCATCCCGATCTTATTCGCTTGCTCGGCCGCATGAAGTACCGCACGTCCTTCGGCCAGAATGCGCTTCGCCATTCGATCGAGGTTTCGATGCTTGCCGGTGTGATTGCAGACGAGCTTGGCGCAGACGTAACGATGGCGCGCCGTGCAGGTCTTCTTCACGATATCGGTAAGGCTGTTACCGCAGAGGCAGAGGGATCGCACATTCAGCTCGGCGTTGAGATCGCTCAGAAATATCACGAGCATAAGGACATTATTCACGCTATCGAGGCGCATCATAACGACGTTGAGGCAGAAACGCTTCTGGACTTCATTATCCAGGCGGCCGATGCGATCAGTGCCGCAAGACCCGGTGCGCGCCGCGAGGACGTTGAGAATTACATCAAGAGACTGCAGAAGCTTGAGGAGGTTGCCGCTGATTTCGACGGCGTGGACAAGACCTTCGCAATCCAGGCAGGCCGCGAGGTAAGAATCATGGTTAAGCCCGAGATAGTGGATGATGATTCCATGAAGATCCTTGCGCGCGAGATCGCCGCAAAGATCGAGGGTGAGCTCAATTATCCCGGCCAGATCAAAGTCAGCGTTATCCGCGAATCCCGCGTGGTGGATTACGCAACCTAAAGATCGGCACAATATAACCGTCGCAGCAATGGGCGGCGCGGCCTTGGCCCCCGAAAGGAATGGGCGAAGCGCGTTCCTCTCCTTGCTGCGATCGTTTCTTTTATACCGTCAATCAAAAAAGCCCGCGAATATGGGCATAGCAAGGAAGATATATTTGTGAGAATTTTAGCGATCGGAGACGTAACGAGTCCGGGCGGCGTTGCCCACCTGGAGAAAAATCTTTGGCGCGTTCGGCGCGAAAACAAGGTGGATCTTTGCATTGTTAATGCAGAGAATGCCTCCGTTGTTTATTCTTATACGCCGGAGCAGGCCGAGCGGCTGCTTCTTGCGGGAGCGGACGTTCTGAGCGGCGGAAACCACACCCTCCGCCAGCGCGCGAGCTATGGCATTTTGGAGGAAAACGAGGCGCGTCTTCGCCCCATCAATTTTGGTGACGGTGCGCCCGGCCGAGGATATACGATCGTAAATGCGAGGGGCTATAACGTGATGGTGATCTGCGCGATGGGAAACGTGCATATCGATCCTGTGCTGGATGCGCCCTTCTCCTTTATCGAGCGCGCGCTTTCGCACGAGGAGGGGCGGTATGACCTCGCCGTGCTGGATATCCATGCGGAGGCAACGGGGGAGAAGCTCGCGGTTGCCTATGCGTTTGACGGAAAAATTTCTGCCGTTTTCGGAACGCACACCCACGTGCCGACGGCGGATCTCAAGATCCTCCCCGAGGGAACAGGCTACGTCAGCGATCTCGGCATGTGCGGAGAGAGCGGCGGCATTCTCGGCATGGAGGCTGCGGGCGTTGTGAAAAAGCTTCGCTCGCATCTGCCGGATCGCTTTGCGCCCGCTTCGGGCGAGGTCGTGGCAGACGGCGTTATTTTTGATATAGACGAGGCGAGCGGCCGCACCACGGCGCTTCGCCGCATATCCTTTTGAGAAAAGAGCTTGAAAGAAAAATGATGAATGAGCTGAAAACGAGAGTTGCCGTTGTCGGCGCGGGGCATGCGGGAATCGAAGCCGCTTTGGCCTCGGCACGCATGGGAATGGACACGGTTTTGTTCACCCTGAATCTTGACAGCGTTGCAAACCTCCCCTGCAATCCCTCCATCGGAGGAAGCGGAAAAGGGCATCTTGTATTTGAGCTGGATGCGCTGGGAGGCGAGATGGGCCGCGCGGCTGACCGCGTTACCCTCCAATCCAGAACGTTGAATCTTGGCAAGGGTGCGGCCGTGCATTCCAAGCGCGTGCAGGCGGATCGCGCCATGTATCGCAATCTCATGAAGCAAACGCTGGAGAAGCAGGAAAATCTCCGCCTTTTTCAGGGCGAGGTCACCGCGCTTTTAACCGAGCGCGAGGGGGACTGTTACCGTGTAACGGGGGTTGAAACCGCGCTTGGCGAAAAATGGGAGGCAGAGAAGGTGATCCTTGCCACGGGCACGTATCTTGAAAGTGCCATCTTTATCGGCGAGGGCGTTTATTCCTCCGGGCCGGATGGACTGATGCCCGCCAAGGGGCTTTCAAAATCGCTTTCGGATATCGGAATCCGCATCATGCGCTTTAAGACGGGAACGCCAGCGCGCGTGCATCGCCGCTCGATCGATTTCTCCGTGCTGGAGGAGCAGCCGGGCGAGGAGATTATCACGCCGTTTTCTTCCTTAACGGATGCCGAGGAGCTGAATGCAAGAGAGCAGATCCCCTGCCATATCGTTTATACCAATGCAGAAACCCATCGCATCCTGCGCGAGAATATGGATCGCAGTGCGATGTATTCGGGTAATATCGTTGGCATGGGCCCGCGATACTGTCCTTCCATTGAAACCAAGATCGTTCGCTTTGCCGATAAGGATCGCCATCAGCTTTTCGTTGAGCCCTGCGGCAAGGATACGGACGAAATGTATATTCAGGGCTTTTCCACCTCGATGCCAACCGACGTGCAGAGGCGGATGCTGAAAACGCTCCCCGGCTTTGAAAACGCCGAGATCATGCGCTATGCCTATGCGATCGAATACGATCTTGCCGATCCCACCCAGATGTATCCGACCTTGGAATTCAAAAACGTTTCGGGGCTGTACGGCGCGGGACAGTTTAACGGTACGTCCGGCTATGAGGAGGCCGCCGTGCAGGGACTTGTTGCGGGCGTGAATGCCGCGCTTTCCCTGAAGGGGGAGCCGCCAATGGTGCTTCCTCGCGCCTCCTCGTATATCGGAACGCTGATCGACGATCTTGTAACGAAGGGAACCGAGGAGCCCTACCGCATCATGACCTCGCGCTCGGAATATCGCTTGCTTTTAAGGCAGGATAATGCGGATCTTCGCCTCTCGGAGATCGGCCACCGCGTTGGACTTCTCTCGGATGAGAGATACGCAGCCTTCCTTGAAAAGAAAACGGCCATTGAGGGCGAGATCGCCCGCCTGGCGGCAACGGTCGTTCCTCCCTCCGAGGAGGTCAACGCTTGCCTTGCCTCGATGGGCTCGTCGCCGATTTCCACGGGCGCAAGGCTCTCGGATCTTTTGCGCCGCCCCGAGGTTTCATATGCAGGGCTCGCGCCCATCGACAAAGCGCGCCTGCCGCTTCCCGCGCCTGTGCTTTTGACAGCGGAGATCTCCGTGAAATACGCGGGCTATATCGCAAGAGAAGAGGCCGAGGCTGAGCGCCAGAAGCGCCTTGAGGATAAGCTTTTGCCCCCCGATCTCGATTATGAGAGCATCCGCGGCTTGCGCTTGGAGGCGGCCGAGAAGCTTGCCATGATCCGCCCCTTGAATATCGGGCAGGCCTCCCGTATCAGCGGCGTGAATCCCGCAGATATCAGCGTGCTTCTGATTTATCTGGCGACTAAAACCAAATCATAAAAAGAACCCTCGCGCTTCGGTCTTGTGATACCGTTGTGCGAGGGATTTTTTATAAAATCTTCGGGAGTATGAGCGGGAGAAGCCGCCCGCGAAAAAGCTTATCCAAAGGGAAGAGAAGGAGAAACGCGAGGTTGCCGAGCAGGCAAACTGCCATATCCGCAACCGTGTCTGCAAGGCCGAGGTCGAGATAGCCCGGGATGCGCAGAATCTGCCCCTCGCCGTAGTAAATCACGGTTTCTGTGATGCCCTGAAGATGGACGGGATAATCGTGCGTTCCGCTGAGGTAAAAGGATTTGATATGATGCACAAGCGTGTCCTCTTGCATATCGGCCGTCAGAAACACAGTTGCTCCTGCCTCAAAAAGCTCCCACAGAAGCGCAATAGAAAGGCTGAATATAAAACCTGCAAGGATATAGGGAAAAATGCTGTTGCTTCGATGAATCGGAAACAATAGTTTACATAATGCGTATCCAACGAAAGAAAATAAGAGTCCTGCGAGGGCGTGGAGCGCGGTATCCCAAAATGGAATCCGAAGATAAAAATTGTAGTTTCCGCCAAGAAGCGAGCCGAAGGTCAGAAAAAAGATGAGTGCGTAGGCGAGAAGAGGAAGCTTTAAGTGCAGTACCTCCTCTACCAAGGGAAGAACGAGAAAGATCAGAAGGTAAAGAAGCGCAATCATTCCGCCCGATGGGCGGCGTTGCAAAAAGAGATGCAGGGATATACCGAGAAACGTAACGCCGAAAAGAGCGAGAAGGAGCGAAGCTCCGCGCCGTCTTGCAAGACATTTTTTGTAATACTGTATCGCTTCCTTCATATCTGCTCCGTCCCATTTTAATATAGGTAGGATGCCCAAAAAAGAGGCATCTATGCAGAAACGAAAACCGTGTTTTGGTGAAATGCCCTTAAGGCACTTCAAGGATCGGCTCCTTGCAGTGTTGTGATCCAACAATACGGCCGTTTGCCATGAAAAAGAGGGTAGCTCAAGCTGATAAAACTTGAGCTGCCCTCGAATGCGCCGGCCCCATCAAATTCTTATAAAAGAGGATTATTCCTCGTCGTCGATTTGCTCGGCGTGTGCCGCCGCGTCCAGCTCGTCATTGAAGGCGCGGGCCTTGCGTGCGTTGATATAGGCCGTGTCGCCGGCTTCGCTCGTGAAGTGAAATTCCTCGTCTTCAATATCATAGATATGTCCGTGAATCTCGAGTGCGCGGGCGGCCTTGCAGAATTCCTCCAGGAAATCCTCGGGGCAGAATTCGTCGATCTCAATGCCAAAATCGTCGTTGGTAAAAACCATCTCACATTCGGTGCCGGAGTCGGCGGAATCAAATCCGTCGTCGTAGCAGATGTAATCGTCCTGCACTTCAAAAAAATCGTCCAACGCGCCGCTTCGCAGATATCCGGCGAATTTTCTCAGGTCTTCCTTGCGGCCCTTCAGCGTGATTTCAAAATAAAGTTCTTCGTATAATGTCATATGAGCGCCTCCTTTTTTTAAGAGAGTATAGCACACGATTTTTTCTTTGTCAATAGGGAATTTTGGATGTTTTGCCGTTTTCTTCATTTTATATATAGTATGCAGGTGTAAATCGGTTGGTTAGCGGGTGCGTTTTCGAGGAAAAATAAAAAAACGAAATTTTTCAAACTTTTTTTCAAAAAGGTATTGACAAATGAGAAAGTATTTGATATAATAGACAAGCTGACTTCGAGAGGCGACTTTCGGTTAGCACTTGCTCTTTGAAAATTGAACAACAAAGGAAATTTTTTAGCACATGTAAGTGCGAAAGAATCTCGTTAATGTTTT
>JAZQWS010000244.1:0-1300 GCA_045632465.1 Eubacteriales bacterium | reverse complement strand
GCGATTTTGATGCGGATGAAAATGATCCGAAAAGCTACGATTTTGCATTTACCGATTCGTATCTTGCCGCTCTTGCGGAAAACGGTCTGAAGCCTTATTACCGTCTCGGTGTTACCATCGAAAACCACGCAGAGGTAAAGTCTTACCGCATCGATCCTCCCAAGGACTATGAAAAATGGGCAAGAATCTGCGAGCATATCGTTGCGCATTACAATGAAGGCTGGGCAAACGGCTTCCATTACGATATCGAATATTGGGAAATCTGGAACGAGCCGGATGACGGGCTCAGAACCTCTCAGATGTGGAACGGCACGGCAGAGGATTATTACCGTCTTTACGACGTGACGGCGAAGCATTTGAAGGCAAGGTTCCCGAGCATCAAGGTCGGCGGCTATGCGGCGATCGGCTTCTACGCCGCTGTGGAGCCCGAGGAATTTCTTGCGACGGAGGCGGCCACGCGTCCGAAGTATTTTCTTGAATTTTTCCATGGCTTTATGAAGTATATTAAGGAGCACGGTTCTCCGATCGACTTCTTCTCATGGCACAGCTATTCTGCCCCCGAAAAGTTTTTGCGGGAAGCAAGCTGGGCTTGCGAGCAGCTGAAGGCTTACGGTTATGGCCACGTGGAAACGCATATCAACGAGTGGAATCCTCCCTCTCGCGCGGATCGTGATAAGGCCGTTCACGCGGCAGACGTTGCGGCAATCATGCTGGGAACGCAAAATACCGCTGTGGATATGCTGATGATCTATGATGCGCGCTTGGACGGAAGCACCTATTCCGCCTTGTTCCTGCCCGCGCTTGCTTTCCCGAAGCTCTCGCCTGCTTATTATACCTTCGCCGCCTTCGCCTCTCTGTATAAGCTTGGCACGCAGGTGGCGCTGGAGGGCGCGGATGCGGGCGTTTATGCCGTTTGCGCAACCAACGAAAAGAAAAATGCCTTGATGATCTCCAACGTTTCCGGCGAGGATAAGCCCCTTGAGATCGAGGGTGCGGATCTCTCGGATGCAAGATGGTATGTTCTCGATGACGACCGCCTTCTCTCTTGGTCTCCCGCGATCAAGGAAATCAAGAACAACACCGTTGTTTTGGTAGAGTTTTGAAATATATAAATGAAAGAAATCCATCGCGGATCGAAATGTGTCTGCGATGGATTTTTCTGAATGCTTGCATCAGCGCTTTTCATAGATGCTTTTTTTGTATTCTCCGGGGGAGATCCCAAGCTCTTTTTTAAAGGCGCGGCAAAAATACTGTGCAGAAGAAAATCCGCTTAAGTCGGATCGTAGCCATGTCGTTCTGT
>JAZQWS010000243.1:0-5729 GCA_045632465.1 Eubacteriales bacterium | reverse complement strand
CTTAATGTGGGAGACATCCTCCAGGTTGCAGTTTTCGGGCATATACATAGGCGGATGCGCCCAGTACCAGGAGTCGTATGTACCGTTGTCGGCGTTGAGCATATCGTAGCCTGCATCCTGGAGATACTTTGCGGCCTTTTCGGATTCAGCCATATTACGGCCTACTTCCACATAGTCCTCGCCGGGCATTGCGCCCTCGCAGAAGCCCTTTAGCTTGGAAACCGCGCTGTAACGAAGGGAAACGGGGAACTGCTCGCCGCAGCTTGCCTTGATCGCCTTAACGACCTCGGCGGCGAAGCGATAGCGGTTTTCGAAGCTTCCGCCGTATTCATCGGTGCGCTTGTTAAAGAACTCGATGGCAAACTGGTCGAGAAGATAGCCCTCGTGCACAGCGTGCACCTCAACGCCGTCAACGCCTGCATCCATGCAGAGCTTTGCGGTTTTTGCAAAGGCTTCGATGATCTCGTGGATCTGCTCCTTGGTCATCTCGGGGCAGATGATATCGTGCGCCCAGCGGGAGGGCTGGGGGCTGGGGCTTGCCAGCTCGTGCGAGGTGTCGAGAATCGGCTTCAGAAGCGCGCGGGTAAACTTGTTTTTATGCAGGGGAGCAACCAGCTCGGTGATCGCCCAGGAGCGGCCCATGCCTGCCGTCAGCTGAACGAAGAGCTTTGCGCCCGTCTTGTGGATCTCGTCCATAAAGACCTTCAGATCCTTGAACATTTTCGGATTCTGCCAGAGCCACTTGCCCCAGAAGGTGTCGCGCAGGGGAGCGATGCCGGGGATGATCAAGCCAACGTTGTTCTTGGCGCGCTCAAGGAAGAGCTTCGCAGCCTCCTTGTCAAAATGGCAACCGCCGAGCTCAAACCAGCCGAACAGCGACGTGCCGCCCATGGGGCACATAACGATACGGTTTTTGATCTCAACGTCACGGATTTTCCAAGGTGTGAATAACGCCTCGAATTTCTGATCTGCATGATTTTGCATGATCGTTCTCCTTTATGTTGTAAATTTTAATATTTTCGAAAAGCTTGCGGAGGAGGGCTTTATGAGCAAAAAAACGCTCTTTTTGCGTGCTTTTCTCCTCCGAGGTGAGGGATGCACCTCAAAATATTATATCATAGCGCCTTGAAAATGTCAATTAAAAATGGAGAAAAGCGATGGGCTTTGCCCAAGCTTTTCTCCATTTTTATCTATATTATTTCAAAAATTGCAGAATTTCGCTCCAAACGGCGGCATCCTGCGCGGTCATGCGGTGCCAATCAAAGGAGGAAACAAAGGCCTCCCTCTGCGCCTCGCTTGCGAGAGATTTTTGCTTTTTGCGGCGTTTTTTCGCCTTCAGGTATTCGCCGAGGTATTGCACGGCATCCTCGGTGTAATTCGGGTTGTGCCCTTTGTTTTCAAGAAGCAAAAGGCGCACGTTTTCGCAGTCCGAAAGCTCTGCCTTCAGGGTGTCGTAGTGAAGACGGGTGCACATCGTGTCGTTTGCGGAATAGATCAGAAGCGCCTTGGTTTGTGTGTTTTTCAGCGTTTCTGCGCCGTTGAAGCCGAAAAAGCGCGGGTTGCTCTGCTCCTCCAGGGCGAGGATCGGCTTTTGATAAAATTTCAGCGGTCCTGCAAAAAAGGTGCTGATCAGAAGCGGCACGGAAACAAAGCCCGCCAGCACGACAACGCGGGAGATCTCTGGATGCAGAGCGGAAATATTCATCGTGGAGAAGCCGCCCCAGCTATGCCCCATCACGGAAAGCTCCATGCCCGCAAAGCGCGGGTCGGCCTTGATGGCTGTGATCGCATCGTCTAAATCGCAGAGAGACTGCGACATGCCATTCGGCGTTTCGCCGCCGGATTCCATGCATCCCGTGTGATCGTAGGCAAAAACGCGGTATCCGTTTTTGGCAAGCACTTCGATCTCCTTCATATAAGAACGGTGGCCGCCGCCGAAGCCGTGGTCAAAAACGATGAGCCGATCGGGGATCGGATTTTCGTAGCAATAGATCGAGCCCTCCAGCGTGTGTCCCATTTTGGAGGGGAAGGGATAGCGCTCCCGATGAAGCCCCGGGAAATCCTCGGCCGAGAAATAAAAAGCCGTTCCGTCGTCATCGCATCGGGTATACATCATACCCTTGAAAATTTTGAGGATCTGTTTTTCAAAAATCACCGTTTTTTCTTCCTTTGCTCTTAGTTAGGCAGGCTGCGCCCGTATGTATTTTATCACGTTTTGGCGCTTGTGTCAACCTCTTCGCTCGGTGCTTCTTCGCTAAGCCCCGCCAAAACGGCGGATGCGAGGATCAAGGTGCAGGCGATCAGGAAGGAGGGCGTTGCGCGTTCCATGCCCTGAAGGATCGAGATCACGGCGGTGATCACGGCGGAGAAAGGCGCGATCACGGCAACGGCCGTTGGATGCACGTGGCGGGTTGCCTCATTGCGCAGAAGCCAGCAGATGCCAACCGTGAAAAGACCGAAGAGGGCGGCAAAGATCAGCGTGAGCGGAGAGAGGGTGAAAACGAAGGCCTCCATCGGCGCGCCGTCAATGCGGATGAAATTCATGGCAATAGCGAGGGAGATCGAGGTGAGAAAATAGGTGCACATATGAAGTGCCATAAAGAGCGTGATGTCCAGACCGTGCGTGCACATGGCCGTAAAAACGATGCCGAAGCCGAGCAAAATGCCCGCCGCCGCGCAGAGCGCGTCTCCGACGTTCACGGAGGACTGAAAAACGCCCGCGCCGGAAAGAACCAGGCATCCGCCGAGGCAGAGAACGCTGGCAACGATCTGCAGGGGGTTCGGCTTTCTTTTGAAAATGAAAAATAAGATCAGCGGAACGGCCGCGCAGGAGAGATGCTCAAGAAAGGCATAGCGCGCGGGGGAGGTGTATTGCAGGCCGATCCTCTGCAAAACGCAGGCAAGGGAATTGAAGAGGCAGATCGGCAAGGCGCGCAAGAGATATTTTTTGTCCTTCAGAAGATGGAGCTTTTTCCTTGCGAGAAAAAGAAAGGTCAGCGCGCAAACAAAGGTGCAGAGCGCGGAAAGCGCCGCCGCAGAATAATAGTTGTAAAGATGGCGGTTGATCACGGGATCGCATCCCCAGGAGATCACCACGATAAAGAGCATGATATAATATTTTCGATTGGTTTTCGATTTCATTTTACGTTTTCGCCCTTCCGCTTGGATTTTTTCAAAATTCTTAAAAAAATTATAGCACGTTTCTTGACTTTTGTGAAGTGAAGATTTATAATTGTGCTATGAAGAACTTTCACACCCAAGGGAGGGATGAAAATGGATACCTTTAAGATCAGAGCCGTTTTAGCGGCGGCAGAGCTCGGAAGTCTTTCCCGCGCGGCCGAGAAATTTTCCTATACACCCTCGGCCTTTTCGCATATGCTCGGCGCATTTGAGGATGAGCTTGGCATTCGCATTTTTGATCGCTCCTCCCGCGGTGTTTCGCTGACGGAGGAGGGGCGGCGCCTCTATCCCGATTTTCTTCGCATTGCGGAAAGTGAGCGGCACATACTTTCCACCGTGCGCGAAACGGTGGAAAAACAGAAATATAAGCTTCGTATTGCCACCTATTCAAGCATTTCAAGAAGCTTTCTTTCGCTCCTGATCAAGGAATTCAGCGAGGCGCATCCGAATATCGAGCTTTATATCACGGTGGCAGATCGGGTTTCGGATTTTCTCGCAGAGGATAGGGCAGACATTGTGTTTGCCGATGGGCTTGCTCTGGAAAGCGGAGAATGGACGGCACTCGCGGAGGATCGATGCTATGCCATTGCACCGCAAGGCCTCTTGGGGGATCGCACGGAGATCACGCGCGAGGAGCTTTACGCATATCCGCATCTTTACATGGACGAAGCGTATATGGAGGGGTATTTTGACGTGGATCGCTTTAAGCGGCGGATTCATTTCCATTCGGACGACGATCTTTCCGTATTTCATATGGTCAAGCAGGGCTTCGGCATTGCGGTTTTGCCCGAGCTGATGCTCCGCGGAAATGCAGAGGGCGTTTCCATTCTCTCGCTTTCGCCCGCGCTTTCAAGAACGATCGGCTTCGCCTATAAAAAGCATACCGGATATATTTTTCCCGCCTTGGCGCAGTTCATCCGCTACGTGAAGGAAAAGGCACCGCAAATTTTGAACGCGCAGAACCTCGTTTTTTAATTAAAAAATCGCCGCTTTTGTGATAATGTCACGGAAAGCGGCGAAATTTTATGCTATACTGAAGCCACAAAGAAAAAGGAGGCAAAATCGAATGCTTCAATACTTTATAGCCTTCTTGGAAGGAATTATTACGTTTATATCCCCCTGCCTTTTGCCGATGCTTCCGATCTACGCTTCGTATTTCGCGGGCGGCGGCGAGAGAAGCCGCAAAAAAACGCTGATCGGTGCGCTCGGCTTCGTTCTCGGCTTCACAACCGTTTTTGTGGCACTCGGTGCTTTGGCGGGAACGCTCGGCGGCCTTGTGAATCGCTATCAAACGGCGGTGAACCTTGTTTGCGGCGCGATCGTGATTCTTTTTGGTCTGAATTTTATCGGAGTTCTGAAGCTGAATATTTTTCGCGGAAGCCGAAAAACAGCGGTAAAACCCGGCGGAGGATTTTTTTCCTCGGTGCTCTTCGGGCTTGTCTTCTCGGTGGGATGGACGCCCTGCGTTGGCGCATTCTTGGGCTCGGCGCTGATGCTCGTGGCACAGCAGGGGCACGTGGCCGAGGGAATGATCATGCTCCTTTGCTATTCGGTTGGTCTCGGCATCCCCTTCGTGATCGGCGCGGTTCTGATCGATCGGCTGAAGTCCGCATTCGATTTTATCAAGCGGCATTATAAGGAGATCAATATAATCAGCGGTGTGTTTTTGATCCTGATCGGCGTTTTGATGGCAGCGGGACTTTTCGGGCGCTTTATCGCAGCACTCGGATAATAAAAAAAGAAAAATCAAAGGAGAAAATATAGAATAGAAAAGGAGAAAAAGATGAAATTTAAGCTTTTATTAACGATTCTTGCGCTGTCCGTTTGCATCGGTGGCGCGTACGTTGGATATGATTATCTTGCAGAGCGGCAGAGTGGCTTAAATCTGCAGATTTTGGAGAACGGAGAGGAAGATCCACCCGCGCCAAGCCCTGCGACGGAAAATCCCCCGGTCGAAAACCCGCCTGCGGCGACTTCCTCCGAGGAGAACCCGACCGAAGAAAATCCTTCGGCAGAGACGCCTTCGGCCGAAAATCCTCCTGCGGAAAATCCTCCGGCAGAAAATCCCTCGGCGGAGAAGCCGCAGATCCATCCCTCCGTTCCGGATTTCACGGTGTATGACGTGAGCGGCAAAGCCGTCAAGCTTTCGGATTATTTCGGAAAGCCCATTGTTTTGAATTTCTTTGCCTCCTGGTGCGGTCCTTGCCGCTCCGAGATGCCCGCATTTCAAGCGGAGTACAATGCAAACGGCGATGAAATCGTGTTCCTCTTCGTCAGCCTGGATGATACGATGCAGGACGCTAAAGATTTCATAGACAGACAGGGCTACACCTTCCCGATCCTGCACGATACGAATGGAAGTGCCGCGATTGCCTACGGCGTTCGAAGCTTTCCGACCACCGTCTTTATCAGCAGAGAGGGACATTTGGTTGCCAAGGCCGTTGGCGCATTGAATGCTTCAAATCTCGCCCTCGGCATCGAAAAAATAAAAGGATGAAAATAAAAGTTTTGTGATAAAGTTACAGAATGTTATAAAATTTTGTGGTATA
>JAZQWS010000242.1:0-1439 GCA_045632465.1 Eubacteriales bacterium | reverse complement strand
ATATGTGCGTTTCCTTCGCGCGCGGAAAATGGCGCTCCAAGAGCGCTTGCTTTGCGCCGTTGCTGCTCGCAAAATCCTGCCACGACCTGGACATTATGACCTGGCTGATGGAGCCTTACCGCCCGACGGCGGTTTCCTCCTTCGGCTCAAATCTGCAATTTGTGGAGGAAAACAAGCCCGAGGGTGCACCGCACCGATGCTACGACGGATGCCCGCATTTTGAAAGCTGCCCCTTCTCCGCCAAGTCCAATTACGTAGAGCACGATATGTGGGATTTTTACGCCTTTGATAACTTCGACGGCAGAAAGATCTCCACCGAGGAGAGAGAAAGAAGCCTTGCGACGGACAATTCTTACGGCGTTTGCGCCTGGGATTTTGACCGCGAGGACAACGTGGATCACCAGACGGTGAACGTTTGCTTCGAGGGCGGCGCAACGGCGACCTTTACCATGGTGGGCGGCGCTTCCCGCGCGCAGAGAAGCCTGCACCTCGTTGGCACAAAGGGCGAGATCATCGGCGTTTTTGAGGACAACAAGATCGTTCTGCGAAAAATCGCGCCGCACGAGAAAAATTGGTTTACCGAGCAGGTGATCGAAACCTCCGCGCCGACCTTTGGGCACGCGGGCGGCGATATTGCACTGATCGAAAGCTTCGTTGACATCCTCATGGGCAAAGCGCCCGACTTCCGCGCCTGCAATCTTGAAAGCGCAAGCGATGCTTATCGCATTGCTTTTGCGGCAGAGGATGCCATGAACGAGGGGCGCACCGTTTGGCTCTGAAATTATACGGAAATAAAAAACATTTATATACAAGGAGAATTTACTTATGGAAAGAACTCTTAAGCTCGGTACCGCTTACCACGGCAACCGTTTTCTGCATCAGGTGGATGCAGACATGCGCGACATTGCAAGACACAATATGAACACCGTTGTGCATATGTACACCCACAACGATATGATCCGCCGCCCGAAGCTGATGAAGGATATTGTTAAGGCATCCGAGGATGCAGGCCTCGAGGTTTGGATGGACAACTGGGGTATGGACGGCGGCCCCGGCGATAAGTTCTTCTGGACGGCAATCCACCCCGAGTGCAAGATGATCTTCTCGGACGGCACGCCCACGCCCTACAAGCCCTGCTTCAACCAGCCCGAATTCAGAAAGTTTACCAAGACCTGGATCGACTACGTTGGAGAGACCGGATGCAAGACGCTCTTCTGGGATGAGCCCTGCTTCCAGAAATCCGACGAGCACGGCTTTGCTTGCTACTGCCCCACCTGCCAAAAGCTCTTCGAGGAGAGATTCAACAAGAAGATGCCCACCGAGCTGACGGATGAGGTTGCACAGTTCAGAGCAGACACCCTTGTTGACTACTTCACCGAGGTTACCGACTACGCGCACGGCCTTGGCATGATCAACACCGGTTGCATTATGTTCGCTCC
>JAZQWS010000241.1:0-5296 GCA_045632465.1 Eubacteriales bacterium | reverse complement strand
CTGCGATCCCTATTCCGCCGCCGTAGCGGAAGGCCGCAGACTTTTCGGAACGCCCGAGGCCGCCGCGCGCGCCGCCGCTATGATGTGCGCGATGCAGATCCATTCCAAAACCGATATTCTTTGCTATTACGATGCGCGTGTCGGCGCATCCGTGTACGGCGGAATGTTTCAGCCCATCACCCTGGAGCCAACGCCGCTTTATTATTCCTTCGCCGCCTTTGGCGAGCTCTATCGCCTCGGCGCGCAGGTTGAATGCACCTATGAGCAAAAGAACGGTGTGTATGCCCTCGCCGCTATGGGAGAGGGAAAGAAGGCGGTCCTCTTCGTGAATTCCTCTGCAGAGGATGTGCAGGTTGAATCGAACCTTGTTTCCTCAATGACCGCCTATGCCATTGACGAGGAGAAAAAACTCGATCTCGCGCTTGTAAATCCCAAGAAATTCACCTTGAAGGCGGGCACTGTGGTGCTCTTTAAGAACTGATGCCGGAGATGCTTATGAAATTTGAATTTAATTTTGATAAGGCTGTCGGAAGCATTCGCGCGATGCATGGCGTTTGCCATCCTCCGATCGTCGGAACGGATGTTTCAATGTTCCGCTATCTTTCCGATGCCTCGATTCCGTATGCGCGTCTGCATGATGTGGGCGGCCCGTTCGGAAGCAATCGCTTTGTGGATATCTCCAATATTTTTCGTGATTTCTCCGCCGATGAAACGAAGGAGAAATCCTATGATTTTGCCTTCACGGATATTCTGATCCGGGGGCTGATGGAGGCAAAATGCCCTCCGATCTTCCGCCTCGGTGAAACCATCGAGAATCAGCATTATGTGAATGCCTATCGCATCCTCCCGCCAAAGGATAATGCAAAGTGGGCGCGCATCTGTGAGCATATCATCCGCCATTATAACGAGGGCTGGGCAAACGGCTTCGAATACGGCATTGAATATTGGGAGATCTGGAATGAGCCGGATAACGGACGCGACGATACCGAAAATCAGATGTGGCACGGAACGAAGGAAGAATTCTACGAGATGTATGAGGTTGCCGCTAAGCACCTGAAATCCGTGTTCGGCGATACGATCAAGGTCGGCGGCTTTGCCACCTGCGGCTTCCGCCACATTCTTTCCGATCCCGAAAAATTCGGCCTGAACCATCCGAAAAATCCCGATCCCTGCTTCAGTAGCGGCAGCAGCGCGAACTTCCTCGTTTGGATTGAGGGATTTTTTGAGCATATCAAGAAAACGAATTCTCCCATCGACTTCTTCTCCTGGCATTCCTATCTTGGCACGGAGGATACCGTTGCCGCCGCAAAATATTGCGAAAAGGTGCTTGAAAAGCATGGATATGCGCATCTCGAAACGCAGATCAACGAATGGAACAACTGCGTGATCGATGAAAATCCCTATTCCAATGCCGTCAAAAAAGGCCGCCGCCTGATGGGAACGCCGGAGGCTGCCGCACGCGCCGCCGCCATGATGTGCGCGATGCAGATCCATTCCAAAACCGATATTCTTTGTTATTATGATGCCACTGTCGGCGCATTCTGGTGCCATCCTTATGCGGGTATGTTCAACCCCATTACCTGCGAGCCCTGGCCGCTCTATTATTCCTTCGCCGCCTTTGGCGAGCTCTATCGCCTCGGCAATCAAGCGGAATGCACCTATGAGCAAAAGAACGGTGTGTATGCCCTCGCCGCTATGGGAGAGGGAAAGAAGGCGGTTCTCTTTGCCAACGCTTCCTCCGAGGACGTGCAGGTTGAATCGAACCTTGTTTCCTCAATGACCGCCTATGCCATTGACGAGGAGAAAAAACTCGATCTCGCACTTGTAAATCCCAAGAAATTCACCTTGAAGGCGGGAACGGTCCTGCTCTTCAAGAGCTGACGAAAAAAACGGAGTCGGCACTCTGCGTAAAGCAGAGGTCGGCTCCGTTTTTGCTTTTATTATCGGCTTGAAAAAAAGGCTTTTCGGTAGCTTCCCGGGCTTTGCCCGAAGTATTTATGAAAGGCGCGGTTATAAGAGCGCAGGCAGCTGTAGCCGCAGGAAATCGCAACGCTCTCAATCGTGAGATCCGAGCTTTGCAAAAGCGCCGTACTTTTTTTCAGGCGAAAAATCGAAAGATAATCAAAGAAATTCATCCCGCAAACCGCCTTAAAAAGCCTTGAAAAATAGGATCGGGAATAGCCGAAGGCGGCCGCCGCCGTATCCAAAGTAATGTCTTTTTTATAGTTGCTTTCGAGGTAATCGTTTGCGCTTTCAAGAAAGCGTATGCCAAAGGCTTGCTTCTCCTGCGATGCGCTTGTATCCAATGGGCGAAAAAGCGAGCGAAGCACGTAGAGCGAAAGCGTGTCGCAGGCGGTGCGAACGGCGAGCTGATATCCGATCTGTCGCACCGCATCCTCGCAAAGAATCTGATCCACGGCGCGTTTCAGCGGCGCATAATGCATGGAATCTTTGGAGAAAATGCAGTTTTCCATGCGCGCGCCGTAAAGAGAAACGGAAGGGTATAGCTTGATAACAAAGAGCTTAATTCGTCCTATTTGTAAAAGCGTGTGGATTTGGCCGGGAAGGATAATACAAATATCGCCTCTTTTTAATAAGCGATTTTCCGTTTCCACCGTGGCGGAGATTTCACCTTCTTCCACGTATAAAACCTCAAGTTCGTTGTGAAAATGCAAAGGATTATTTTCAAAACTCGTTCCTTTTCCTATGTAAGGATAGTCGTAGCTTGCCTTGTTGATCTCTTCGCTAATTGCCTTCATCTTCTTTTCTCCGCTGAATGTATTCCCATAGATTATACCACGTTTTGTTTTTCTTGTCAATCAAAATAGCAATATTTGTCCTAAAATGAGCAAGCCTCGCACTGTTCTTTTTCTCCCGCGTGCGATATAATTGTTTTATAAGTAAAAGAATATCCGTATTTTCGCATAAGCGAAAGGAAAGAGAGAAAAAGATGGACTTCAAAAAAATGGCCGAGGATCTGGTTTCGAAAATGACCCTTTCGGAAAAGCTCTCGCAAATGAATTATAACGCCCCCGCCATTGAGCGCCTCGGCATCCCCGCCTATAACTGGTGGAGCGAGTGCCTCCACGGTGCGGCAAGAAACGGAACGGCAACCGTTTTTCCTCAGTCGATCGGCCTCGCCGCCTCCTTCAATAAGGAGCGCATGCGCGAGGTTGCCGCCGCTATCTCGGATGAGATCCGCGCAAAATACAACGAAAACAAAAAGCAGGGCTTCACGGAGATCTACCAGGGCATCACGATGTGCAGCCCGAATATCAATCTCTTCCGCGATCCCCGCTGGGGCAGAGGCCAGGAAACCTACGGCGAGGATCCCGTCCTCACGGGCATGATGGCCGTGGAATACGTCAAGGGTCTGCAGGGCGATGGAAAATACAGAAAGGTGGATGCCACCCTGAAGCATTATGCCGTGCATTCCGGCCCGGAGGCAGATCGCCGCGGCTTCAACGTTAATGTGAACGATGAGGAAATGTTCGGCACGTATCTCTATGCCTTTGAGTATTGCATCAAAAACGCCGATCCCTCCGCGATCATGTGCGCCTATAACGCCGTGAATGAAAGCCCCTGCGTTGCCTCCACCGCGCTTCTCAAGGATATCCTCCGCGATCGTTTCGGCTTTGAGGGCTATGTGGAGTCGGATGCAAACGGCGTGGAATATCTGAATAAATACCATAAAACAACGAAAAACGCCACCGAAAGCGCCGCCCTCGCCGCAAAATCGGGATGTGACCTCTGCATCGGCGATGCCTACCGTGAGCTTCCCGCCGCCTACGAGCAGGGGCTGATCGACGAAGCCGCGATCAACGAGGCCGTGATCCGCCTCTTCACAGCGCGCTTCCGCCTCGGTATGTTCGCGGAGGATTGCGAATACGATCAGATCCCCTACGAGGTCGTGGACTCCGAAGCGCATCAGGCCTTGAACCTGCAAATGGCGCGCGAAAGCATCGTCCTTCTGAAAAATGACGGCATCCTGCCGCTCTCGAAAGATCAAAAAATTGCCGTGATCGGCCCCTCTGCGGCAGACGAAGCGCCTCTCTACGGCAACTATAACGGCCGCGCCTCCGAAACCGTAACCCTCCTGCGCGGTATCAAGGAAAAATCAAAAAACGTTCTCTATGCCAAGGGCTCGGAATATCTCGCCGAGCCGCGTCCCTATGAGGAAAGAACCGAGATCGAAGCTCTAACGGTTGCAAAGCGCGCAGATGTGATCGTCCTCTGCATGGGCATCTCTCCCGCCATGGAGGGCGAGGAGGTAGACGGAGATTACGGCACGGAGGGCGGCGATAAGCGAAGCATCGAGATCCCCGCCGTGCAGATGCGCCTTTTCCGCAAGCTCGCCGCGCTTGGCAAGCCCATCGTGTTCGTCAACGTTTCGGGAAGCTGTCTTGCTCTCCCCGAGCAGGATGAAAAGTGCGCCGCCGTTCTGCAGTGCTTCTATCCCGGTGCGCTCGGAGGCCGCGCCCTCGCGGATATCCTCTTCGGTGAATGCTCGCCGAGCGGCCGCCTCCCCGTCACCTTCTATGCCTCGGATGCCGACCTTCCGGACTTCAAGGATTACAGCATGAAAAACCGCACCTACCGCTTCTTTGAGGGCAAGCTCGTTTATCCCTTCGGTCACGGACTCACCTATTCGGATGTTCGCGAAACGTGGGAGGATGAAGCCACCGCCGTGATCGAAAACCTCGGCCCGTACGATACCTATTATTCCGTCCTGAAATATAAAAGCGGAAGCGCCCCCGCCTTGGAGGATTTCAAAAAGATCTTCATCAAAAACGGCGAAAAAATTGCGGTTACCTTCGAATAAAAAAACAGCCCGAAAGCATTTCTGCCTTCGGGCTCTTAAATTATGCCATATCGCAATATGACATTGCAAAAATACCACAGATTGTTGAAAATTACGATAAAGTTTTTGTGGAGTCAATAAATAAAAAAGAGAGCAGCTCTCAATATCTCGCTGATTTGCAAAAAATCCGCAAGGCGTACGTCCAAGACGTTAAAGAGAACCGCTCTAACATCATTGTACCCGATTCCGCAGAAAAAAGCAATACCTCTGACGAAAATTCTTCGAAAAAATCTGAAAGTCCTAAAGTAAAATATCTGCATACGCCGGCGAATGATCCGAAATAGGGAAGTAATAATCGGGGCTATGCCGCGCAAATCGCTTGATCGCGCCCTCTCTTTCTCCGATCGCGAGAATATGATCGATCGCCCATTCAAAAGGCTCGTCGTAATATTCCTCCTTGAAGCCGTCTGCAAAGCAGTAGTGATAGCCAACGGC
>JAZQWS010000240.1:0-2600 GCA_045632465.1 Eubacteriales bacterium | reverse complement strand
CGAGCACGCCGCCGCACTTTTGCGCGGAAAAGCCCTTGCGTCCGCATCGGAGGCCATTTCCCTTGTTTTTGACGAATGCCATTCCTATGCCGAAAAAATTTGCGGGATGCGCGTTAGCAAAACCTTTGTTCTAAATGCGCTCGTTCCCATTGATTTTGCGGCACATCAGCTTTTTGCAAGAATGCGCGGCGATAAAAATTTTGATTTGATTTTCAAAGGAAACGGCAGACAAAATCTCCTTGTAAGCATTCCTCTAATCACCTATGCAACGCCCGCCTCGGAGGTTGCCGAGATGGCAAGGCAGGGCGTTCCGCTTTTTAAAATAAAGCTCGGATTCGATCCTTTGGGAGACGGAGACCGCGCGCGGATGCTGGAATGGGACAAGGCGCGCGCCTTGGAAATTCACGAGGTACTGAAGGAGATCAAAACGCCCTACACCGACTGCGGCGGCATCCTCTATTATTTCGATGCCAACGGCCGATACGACACAAAGGAGCGGCTTTGCCAATTGGTGGATTTTCTAACGCAAAACGGAATTGCCGAGCGCACCGTTCTTTTTGAAGAGCCCTTTGAGGAAAGCAACAAAATCTTCATCGGCGATCTTCCCCTCACGTTCGCGGCCGACGAAAGCGCACACAGCGTTGCAGACGTGCGCGAACGGATCGCGCTCGGATATCGCGCCATCACGCTGAAGCCCATTGCAAAAACCGCAAGCATAACGGCAGAGATGGCAAAGGTCGCAGAGAGCCTCGGCGCAGAATGCTTCTGCGCGGATCTGACCGTTAATCCGACAATGGTGGAATGGAACAAGCAATTCGCCGCAAGGCTTTTGCCCCTGAAGGGAATGAAAATCGGAGTTTTTGAGTCCAACGGCGCGCAAAACTACGTGCATTGGGAGAAAATGAAATCCTATCTTCCCCACCCCGCCGGGCCGGAGGCACCGATCCTTTCACTCTCGGATGCTTTTTTTGAAGGGGGCGGCATTTTTGATGTTCCCTCACATTATCTCAATTTGATTCGCCAAAGAAAAAACAGGAGGTAGCTATGGCCAATTTCGTTACCGTAAGCGCACTCAGCATGGCCGAGCCTGATTTCAGCGCATTGCCGACATCCTTTTCCGTATACGAACGGGAAATTAAAAAAATTCTGCAAAAAGAGATCGACGGTGCGCTTACAAATGAGCCCGATCTGATCGTTTTTCCCGAATGCGCATCGAGATTTGCACCGAAAAACGGCAAAAGAGATCGCAAGGAGGATATGGACTATTACCGCTATCTCGGCAATAGAATCGAGGATTTTCTTGCGCCGATCGCAAGGGATAACCATCTGAATATCGCATATAGCGCCATTCGCTGCTGCGATCCCGATTCCGAGCATCCCTTCCGCAATTCCACGACCTATATCGACCGAAACGGAGACATTGCGGGTATTTATGACAAAAACCATCTGATGATCATGGAATACGAGGAATGCGGCATCGGATACGGAACACAGGCGGATCTGATCGCCTTGGATTTCGGGCGCGTGGCGAGCGCGATCTGCTTTGACCTCAATTTCGACACGCTTTTGCAAAAATACATTCCGAAAAAGCCGGACATGACGGTTTTTTGCTCGATGTATCACGGCGGACTGCGCCAGGCGCAATGGGCGCTTGCAACACAGAGCTATTTCGTCGGCGCCGTTTGCGGCGCGCAAAGCACGATTCTCGATCCCTTGGGCAATCTTGTGGCGGCAAGCTCAAATTATACGGGCGGCATCAGCGCGGCGGTGAATCTTGACTTCCGCGTTTGCCATCTCGATTACAATACGGAAAAGCTTGCGGCGGCAAAGAAAAAATACAAAAACGCCATCCGCATCGACACCCCCTCCTATCTCGGCCGCGTTCTGCTGAGCGCAGAGGATGCTTCCCTGACGGCGGATGACGTTTTGCGCGAATTCGACATTCAAACGGCAGACGAATATTTTGCCAAAAATCTGGCACACAGAGAAATGCATATATAAAAAATTCGGGAATTTTAACCTTACAGACCGAAGATAAAAAAATCGAGCGAAGATGTCTTGCTTTTTGACATCCTCGCTCATTTTTATGTCCAAAGGAATCCGTTTCTTTAATCGTGGCGCTCGGGATCGCCATAGCACTCGCAGAATCTTGCGGCGAAGGACGGCGCTTCTCCCTCGGCATAAAGATGCGAAAGATCGCCGAAGCCCGTGGCGCGCATCAAGGCAACACCCTCGCGGCGCTCCTCCGTATAAATCGTTGTTACCGACGTGGGGAGGGCGCAGGTATGCTGCCAGAGCGAATAGGGAGAGCAATTCAGAAGATGCGACATCACCACGGCCATCACGCCGAAATGGCAGAAGATCGCGATCGTTTCGTGGTGCGAGCGCGTTACTTTATAATTGTAGCCATCGCGCTCATAGCCGTGGCGCGCGAGAAGCGCATCAAAGCTTTCACAAACCGACTTATATTCGGCAAAAATCTCGGATTTTTCGATAAAGGACGTTTTTTGCCATTCGGAGGGCGAATATGCGACGGGCTGCTCATTCATATAGGAGGGGAGGATATCCCACGGAATTTCCGGCACCGAAAGATACGGAAG
>JAZQWS010000239.1:0-2023 GCA_045632465.1 Eubacteriales bacterium | reverse complement strand
CACAGCTATCAGGCCATCGGCATTTATAAGAAATTCGGCTTTGCACCCTATTTAGGAGAGAAATCGCCTTTTGCGAACGTTTCGGACGAGGAATTTCCCGAAAAAAATCTTGCGGCATGGGCACTTGTGGATGAAAAACATATGGCTTACAAGAAAGGAATGTAAATAATTATGTACAATATGAATTCTTTGGATACGCTTTGCGGCGCACTTTCTTATGCAATGGGCATCGATGCGCCTGCCGAGGCGGCAGAAAAGAATGCCGATCTTGCGGCCTTTGTCGATGCGGCGTTCGGCGGCGGAAAGGCGGACCGTGTTGTGATGTATAATCCCGATGCGATCGCGCAGTGGATCTATGAAAAGTACGCCGATTATACGAAGGCGATGGACAGATGGGCGGACGTGAAGATCCCGCTTCGCTCCGTGATGCCCTCCGTCACGCCGGTTTGCTTCGGCACGATGTATACGGGCGCACAGCCCGAGGTGCACGGCATTCAGAAGTATGAAAAGCCCGTGATCAAGATTGACACGATCTTTGACGCGCTTCTTCGTGCGGGCAAGAGGGTTGCCGTTGTGACCTATGGAAAATGCAGCATAAGCCGCATTTTCCTTGAGCGCGAGATGGATTATTATCATTACGAGGAAGGGCCTCTTGAGCAGGTGAGCGCAAAGGCGATGGAGCTGATCCTGCGAGACGAGCATGATTTCATCGTGATCTACCACGGAAATTACGATAGCGTGATGCATAAAAACGGCCCGGAGAGCGCAAGAGCGCTGGCCGAGCTGCGCGCAAACTGCAGCTTCTACAGCACGCTTTGCTTTGCGATCGAGGAGCATTGGAAGCATCACAACACTCTCGTTGGTTTTGCGATGGATCACGGATGCCACGAGATTGACGGTAATTGCGGATCACACGGCCTCGATATGGAGGAGGATCTCAATATCGTTCATACCTATAAAGCGTTTCGGAAAAACAAATAAAATCAAAAGGCATTGTTTCTTAAGGGAAAGGAAATACTATGAATACGATCAAGTTTGAAAAGAAAAACGCCCTTGTTGTGGCGCACAGAGGCCTTTCGGGCATTGAAAGGGAAAATACGAACGCGGCCTTCGTTGCCGCAGGCAATCGCTCCTACTACGGAATCGAAACGGATTTTCACCGCACGGCGGACGGAAAATTCATCATCAGCCACGATCAGTCGCTGAAAAGAGTGAGCGGCGAGGATATCGACGTGGAGGCGGTTTCGCTCGCGGTGGCACAGCAGGTGGTGCTTTTGGATATGGACCGCACCAAGGGACGCGCCGACCTGCGCGCGCCTTCGCTCGAAAACTATATTTCCATCTGCAAAAAGTATGAAAAGCATTGCGTTCTGGAGCTGAAATCGATCTTTACGGAGGAGGAAACAGCTTCTTATATCGAATTGATCCGCGGCCTCGGCTATCTTGAGCACGTGACCTTCATTTCCTTCTATTATGAAAACCTCGTAAAGATCCGTGCGTACTATCCCGAAGCTTCCGTGCAGTTCCTTTTCTCGGAGCTGACAGATGAGATCGCCGAGAACGTGAAGCGCGACCGCTTTGACGTGGATGCCTATTTCAAAACGCTCACGAAGGAGGCCATCGAGGACTTCCACAAGGCGGGCCTCGTTGTCAACTGCTGGACGGTGGATAACCCCGAGGATGGCGCGAGAATGGCCGAATGGGGTGTTGATTTTATTACTTCCAATATTCTTGAATAAGGAGAAAAAACGATGAAAGAGAAGATTACCCGTGCGGTTGAAAAATACAGAGACCTGATTTTAAAGGCGGAGCGCGACATTTGGGCAATGCCCGAAACCGGCTATCGCGAGGAAAAAACCTCGGCTTACCTTGCCGAAAAATTCCGCGCGCTTGGCTATGAACTCACGATGGCGGGGGATATTCCCGGCTTTATCACCGAAATCGATACCGGCAGAGAGGGACCGACGCTGATGATCCTCGGCGAGCTGGATTCGCTGATCGTTCCGAACCATCCCGAGTGCGA
>JAZQWS010000238.1:0-5153 GCA_045632465.1 Eubacteriales bacterium | reverse complement strand
AAAGAGCCTGCGAAAATATTCCGGCGTGATGTCGCAGAGGGCGGAAAGCCGGGAAATGCTGAGTGCTTCTTTGGCGAAATTTTCGTTGATATAGTCAACGGCGGGGGAAATGATGCCGTATTTGCTCTTGGGCAGATAATTTGCGCGGTACTCCTTCTGCATCTCCGCAAGGATGGCGTAAAGCTCGGATTTCACGCGCATCACGTGGCCTGCATCCTTCTTTGACCAGTGCTTTTCTGCAGATTTGAAGCAATCCAGCACCCTGGAGCTTGCCTTGATCTTCATCGAAAAGGGCGCAAAATCCACGTCCTCGGAAATCTGGAAATTGATCGCATAGCATTCGCCGGACTGTCTGGTTTCCACCGTGTAGGACG
Organism: Eubacteriales bacterium; assembly: GCA_045632465.1. Lineage (GTDB taxonomy): Bacteria > Bacillota > Clostridia > Oscillospirales > CAG-272 > UBA1740. The sequence continues at coordinate 4,779 of JAZQWS010000238.1, read as the reverse complement.
AGCCTTTCGGCATATAAACGATGTAATTTTCATATATGGGTACATCGACTTCGTTGAAAAAGCGGTAGTTTTTTTCTCCCGCGAGATGAAAGGCCAGGCCGTGGCTCGGTCGATCGGTGTGGCGGATCTTTCCAAGTCCCACAGGGACGAAACAGGCGAGAACGATTTTCGTTATATCAAAATCATAGTTCATAAAGCTTTTCATAAAAAAACCTCCATGCCTTATTCTATCATTTTGTTTTGAAATAGTCAAGTATTTTTGTTTTCATCATTTACTTTTTTTTGCGTTGGTGCTAAAATGAAGAAAAAACGTTTTATAAAGGAGATTGCCATGCAATACATCCGCCCGCAAGATGAAGAATACATCATGAAAAAATATTACGATCGCGAATCTTTTCAAGGACTTGTGCATCGGCGCAACCGTTTTATCAGAAACGATGCGCTCTTTTCTCCCGAAACGGGAGCATCCGCCGAGGAAATCTATGCGTTGATTGAGAAAACGGATGAAGAAAACAAGCATCTGCCGCACGCAATTCGTAAATCCTTGGTCTTTGAGGTCGTTTTGAAAAACACAAGAATCCGCGTGGATGCGAGAGATCCCTTTCCTGCGATCTGCATGATTGATCGCCCCTTGGATAAAACCGTGATGGCAAAATGGCGTAGAGAGGTTTTTGAAGAGATCCTGCCCGAGGTGGGAAAGAAGCGCGCACATTTCGAAGCGCGCGGTATTGCAACGATGTGGCCGGATTACGACCATAGCGTGCCCGTTTGGGAGCGCATTTTCTCCCTCGGCTTTGCGGGACTTCTCGCGGAGAGTGAGCGTATTCGCCGCGAAAAAGAAAGAAGCGCGGAGGAGGATGCCTTCTTCGAAAGCGTTCGCATCACGTATGAGGCACTTCTGATGTTTGTCCGCCGCCTTTGTGATCTTGCCGAAAAAACGAAAGGATGCGAGAGGATGGCAAAGGCTCTCAAAAACCTTTCCGTCGGTGCGCCCGAAAGCTTTTACGAAGCACTTTTGATCTCCTATATTTATTTCATGATCAGCGAGCATATTCAGGGTCTGCAGGTGCGTTCGCTCTCGAATTTTGATCGCCTTTACCTTCCTTTCTATGAAAAGGAGCTGGCGCGCGGCGTTTCGGAGGAGGAAATCCGCACCGATCTTGCCTACTTCCTTTTGCAGTTCACCGCGATCGATAACTATTGGAATCAGCCCGTATATCTCGGCGGCGAAAAGGCTGACGGTACTACGGAGATCAATGCAATGTCTTATCTTTTCATGGATGTCTATGATAAGATGGAAATTTATAATCCCAAGATTCAGATCAAAATCTCCGAAAGCACGCCGAAGCCCTTCCTCGAAAAGGCTTTGGATATGATCCGCAGAGGACATAACTGTATTGTTTTCGTTTGCGATGCCACCATGCGTAAGGCGTTGGTGAAGAGAGGCGCAACCGAGGAGCAGGCGCGTCTTTGCCACGTGACGGGCTGCTACGAGTACAGTTCGCAGGGCTCGTTCGGCTCGGGCATGAATTACGTTAATCTTTTGAAGCCCATGGAGTACGCGCTTCATGGCGGCAAGGATGGCATCACGGGCGAATTTTGCGGCCAGGATGCGCCCGCGCTTTCGGCATACGCCACCTTTGACGATTTTTACAAGGAATATAAGCGCAAGCTCCTTTTTGTGATCGATAATATCATCGAGATCGTGAATGCCTACGAGGCGTATCACGAATACGTAAATCCTCAGCCGATGCTTTCTGCCACCTTCCCCACTTGCCTTGAAAAAGGAAGGGATGCGATGAAGGGCGGCGCGATTAAAAACGGAACGCAGATGAATTTCGGCTTTATTGGGGATATGGCGGATTCTCTTGCCATGATCAAAAAGTACGTTTACGATAAAAAAGAGATCTCGCTCGATGCGCTTGTGAAGATGCTGGATGAGAATTTTGCAGGCAATGAAAAAATGCGCCTGCGCCTGCTTCGCGATCCCGATAAGTATGGAAATAACCGCGATCTACCGGATTTCTTTGCAAAGGATATCGCTGATTTTTGCACGCAAAACGTCAGCGGTCGAAAGAATACCGAGGTGCGCGGCGGCATCTGGAGCTGTGGCTTCCACGTGGCGAGAATGTCCTACGATCAGGCGCCGAAGACCGCAGCCTCCCCGAACGGAAGAAAGATCGGCGAGGAGCTTTCCAAGAATGCTTCGGCTTCCATGGGGCAGAGCCGCTCCGGCGCAACTGCGGCCATCCTTTCGGTAACGAAGATCGATGCATCCTCCTTCTGCGGCGATGCCGCGCTGGATTTTGCCTTGCATCCTTCTGCGGTGCAGGGAGAGGATGGTCTGGAAGCAATGCTCGGCCTGCTTCTCACGTTTATGCGCCGCGGCGGCCATGCCATCCATATGAACGTTTTCTCTGCCGATAAACTGCGCGAGGCGCAGAAAAATCCCGAAAAATACCGCGATCTGCAGATCCGCGTTTGCGGCTGGAACGTTCTCTTTAACAACATCACGAAGGAAGAGCAGGACGGATTTATCCGCCAGGCAGAGGCGCTGTGCTAAAGATGGTAAGGATATTCGAAATCAAGCGCTTCGCCGTGCATGATGGCGACGGTATCCGCACTACGGTTTTCTTTAAGGGATGCCCCCTGAAGTGCGTTTGGTGCCATAATCCCGAGGGAATTTCCATGAAGCCCTCTCTTGCATATTATGCGCACAAATGCATCGGTTGCGGCGAATGTGTAAATAAATGCTTGCAAAAAGCACATAAAATGAAAAATGGCGGGCATTCGTTTGATGCATCTCTTTGCATCGGATGCGGAGAATGCGAGGAGGATTGTCTCGGCGAGGCACTCTCTTTTTACGGCAAGGAGATCACCGTGCAGGAGCTTCTTCCAAGGCTTCTTGAGGACAAGGAATTTTATGAAAACTCGGGCGGCGGTGTTACGCTTTCGGGCGGAGAGTGCCTCTTGCAAGCCGATTTTTGCAGAGAGCTTCTCTGCACCTTGAAGGAAAACGGAATCCAAACCGCCGTGGATACCTGCGGCTTCGTTTCGCGCGATGCCTTTGACAAGGTGATCCCCTATACGGACGTATTTCTCTATGATATCAAGGCGATCGATCCCACCGTGCATAAGCGCTGCACGGGCGTGGAAAACGGCCGCATTCTTGAAAATCTTCGTTATCTCGATTCGCTCGGATGCAAAACGGAAATCCGCATTCCCTACGTGCCGGGTTGGAACGCTTCGGAGATCGGCGCGATTGCCGCTTTCGTGAAAACGCTCCGAAGCGTTACGGGTGTGCGCGTTCTTCCGTATCATAATTACGCGCGCTCCAAATACGAGGCGTTAGGGATGGAATGCACCCTCCCCGAGGCTTTGCCGACAGACGAGGAGATTTCTGCCGCCAAGGCGCTTTTCGGGGATTTGATCAAAGAATAAAGCAGGGTGAAAAAGAGTATCGGATTTGACAAAAGGAGCATATTGTCCATTGTGTTCTTCTTTTGCGTATGCTATACTTTTTGGTAGAGTATGCGCCGTTTGCGTGATGGAGCAGAGAGATAAAAAGGAGAAAGAATGTATTACGTAAACAAAATATCCTTGGCCGAGCCGATCGATTTTGCGGCATCGGAGCTGAAAAAATATCTTCGTATGATGATGCCCGAGGGCGGTGACGTGAAGATCACGTATGCGCCCGATGCAAAGGAGGGCTTTCGCCTGGGACTTATGCAGGATTTCGGGCTGGATGTTTCCGATGTGGAGAATGCCGAGCTTGACGATATAATCTATATCGACTGTGACGAGAAGGGCGGCATCCTTGCGGGCGATAATCCCCGATCCGTTTTGCTCGCGGTGTATGAATATCTGAAAAAGAACGGTTGCCGTTGGCTCTATCCCGGCGTGGACGGCGAATTCATCCCGACTAAGGATATCGAGCCCGTCAAGCTTCGCCACGTGCCCCCGATGCGTTATCGCGGCTTTGCGGCAGAGGGCGCGCCCTATCGCGAGGCGGAGCGGGATTTTTTGGACTTCCTTCCCAAGGTTGGCATGAATACTTATATGATCGAATTCCGCCTTCCGAGAAGCTATTACGAAAAGTATTATATCCATGAGCATAATACGAAGCATCGCACGCCCGAGCCCATCAGCGACGAGTGCGTTATGCAGATGAAACGTTGCAACGAAACGGAAATTGCAAAGAGAGGTTTACAATTTCACGATATTGGTCACGGCTGGACGGTGGATCCCTTCGGAATCGATTCAAAATATGCTTGGGATAAAATTGACGAAAGCCTCGTTCCGAAGGACATGGTGCAGTATCTCGCCGAGATAAACGGCAAGCGCGGCCTTTTTGAGGGAAGACCGATCAACACGCAGTTCTGCATGTCGAATCCCGAGGCAAGAAGGCTCTTTGCCAATTTTGTTGCCACATATGCCGAGGCGCATTCGAATATCGATTTTCTGCACGTTTGGCTCGCCGACAACATCAATAACCATTGCGAGTGCGAAGCGTGCAAAAAGAAGCTCCCCTCCGATTATTATATGCTCCTGATGAACGATGTGGACAAGGCATTAACGGCAAAGAATCTTGCCACACGCATCGTTTTTATCGCGTATCTTGACACGATCTTCCCTCCACAGGTGGACAAGGTGGAAAATCCGAAGCGTTTTTCGCTTCTGCTTGCCCCGATCTCAAGAGGCTATATTCAAACAAGACCGACGGAAAACGTCAAGTACGAGGTTCCCGCGTACGTGAGAAATCACATCAAGGGAACGGGC